>CASFBR010000017.1 GCA_949292795.1 uncultured Eubacteriales bacterium | reverse complement strand
CGGGATGGCGGAATTGAAAAGCTATTGAAAAAATAACAAAAGAGGTAAAAAATATGGAGCATTTGCGCTGTGTGGTAGAGCGAATTACATATCAGAATACAGAAAATGGCTACACAGTCCTGAAATGTACTGCGAAAAATTACAGCGATCTTGTAACCGTAGTCGGAAACATGCCGGATACCCATGGCGGATCGGTTCTGTCTCTGGAAGGCTTCTGGAAGATGGTTCCAAAATATGGCCGTCAGTTTTGTGTAGAAAAGTTTGAGGAGACGCTTCCGGCAACTGTTTATGGGATCGAAAAATATCTGGGCTCCGGATTGGTCAAAGGCATAGGACCGAAATTTGCGAAAAGGATCGTGGAAGCCTTTGGAAAAGATACGCTGGATGTGATTGAGGAGTCACCGGATGAACTGCTTAAGATACCTGGTATTGGAAAGGTTCGTGTAGACCGGATTAAAACAAGCTGGCAGGAGCAAAAGGAAATTAAAAATATCATGCTTTTTCTGCAAAGCTATGAGGTAAGCACATCCCATGCCACAAAGATATTTAAAACCTATGGAAGTGAAAGTATTTCCATCGTGAAGGAAAATCCATACCGTCTTGCCGATGACATCTGGGGAATCGGTTTTAAGACAGCGGACGCAATCGCACAGAAGATGGGCATCGAAAAAGAAAAATTTGTCCGTCTGCGAAGTGGTATTTTTTATGCGCTGAATAAGCTGGCAGAGGAAGGACATTGCTATGCCGTAAGAGATCAGCTCATCACAAAGGCAAAAGAACTTCTGGAAGTGGAAGACCCGGAGCTGGAGATGACTTTAGATGAAATGATACGCACCGGAGATGTGATACGGGAGCCGGATATACAGGCAATTTATCTGCCGCCGTATTATTTTTCTGAAAGCGGATGTGCGAAGCGTCTGACCCGGCTGATTTCCTGCGGACAGGCAGTAAAGGCAGATGCCGGTCAGATTCTTCAAAAGGTCGCTGCACAGTCTGAAATCACTTATGATGATATTCAGCTGGAAGCGGTAAAGACAGCGCTTTCTTCCAAAGTCATGGTGCTGACCGGCGGTCCGGGAACAGGGAAAACGACTACGACGCTTGGAATTATTTCTGCATATCAGGCAGCAGGATGCCGGATTATCCTGGCAGCGCCTACCGGAAGAGCCGCAAAGAGGATGTCGGAGGCGACCGGAATGGAGGCAAAGACGATTCATCGCCTGCTGGAGTATAAACCGCCGGAAGGGTATCAGAAAAATGAAGAAAATCCGTTAGACGGGGATGTTCTGATCCTGGATGAATGCTCCATGATCGATATTATGCTCATGTATAACCTTTTGAAAGCAATGCCGGAACAAATGACACTGATTCTGGTAGGGGATATTGATCAGCTTCCAAGTGTGGGTGCGGGAAATGTGCTCCGTGATATTATTGATTCGGAAAGTGTACCGGTCGTTCGTCTGACCCGGATATTCCGTCAGGCACAGGGAAGCCGGATTATCATGAATGCGCATCGGATTAATAAAGGGGAGCCGATTGATATGAGAGGCGGAAAAGAATCCGATTTCTTTTTTGCCTCCAGGGGAAGCAATCAGGAGGTTGTGGAAACCGTTGTTCAGTATTGCAGCAGTAATCTTCCCAGATATTATCATGTGGACCCATTAAAAGATATACAGGTGCTGACACCGATGCAGCGCGGGGAATGCGGCGCAGTCAATCTGAATCAGGTATTGCAGGAGGCGATGAATCCTTCAAAAATTTTCCTGAGAAGAGCCGGGACACAGTACCGGTTGAATGATAAAGTCATGCAGATTCGCAATGATTACGATAAAGAAGTCTTTAACGGCGATATTGGAATGATCACAAAGGTAGATATGGAAGACCGGGAATTGACCGTCAGGTTTGATGACCGGGATGTGGTATATGATGTGACTGAACTGGATGAGCTGTCTCTTGCTTATGCGGTAACGATTCATAAATCTCAGGGAAGTGAGTACCCGATTGTTGTGATGCCTTTTACTATGAGTCATTTTGTTATGCTTCAGCGGAATCTGCTCTATACAGGCGTGACCAGAGCAAAAAAGATACTGGTTCTGGTAGGCGATAAGAAGGCAGTATATTATGCGATCCGAAATGAGACAACAACTAAGAGAAATACCTATCTGGCACAGCGCCTCAGGGCGGGCAGCAGAGCTGGCGTATGTCCATGTGATTATGAAGCGGATTAAACGGAAGATGGAAATTTAATTGGGGGGATTACTATGGATATTGAGCTGCTTAATGAATTTATTGTACTTAAAAATTGCCTTAATTACCGCAAAGCTTCGGATCAGTTATTTATTTCTCAGTCTGTTTTAAGCCGGCATATCCAAAGCCTGGAAAATCAGCTTGGGGTTGAATTGTTTACCCGGGACAAACACTCTGTAATTTTGACCTCGATCGGGGAAATATTTGCCTCGGATGCGGAAAAGGTCATTGCACAATATAAAAAGGCAACTGAACATATTCAAATGTATAAGGACGGCTCCATAGGAAAGATCGAGCTGACCACATCCTATGCGCTCAGCTCTCTTTTTATTTATGATTTTCTGCCGGAGTTTAATAAGAGCTATCCCAATATTAATGTCCATATGAATATCAAGGAGGTAGACGCAAGCACAAAAAAGGACGTGGCAGCTTTGATGACAGATATGGCGATACTTATGGATTGGGAGGAAAGCCAGACGGATCAGATTGCCTGTGAACATTTTTTTAAAAACAGTTTTTATGCATTTTTTGCGGATAATCATCCATTATCAAAACAATCGAGCGTAACGGTCAAAGAATTATCCGGGCTGCCGATGATCTATCTGAGCTCCGGTGAAAACAGATGTTCAGTCAATTATTTTCACAGGCTGTTTGAAAAGCACCATTCCTTTTATAATCCATGTATCGCGGCTTCCAGCACAGAAGATATTTTTGTAAAGATACTTACGCAGAATGCGGTTTCGATTTTATCTGAAACTGTTTTTAGATATACGCCGCAGCGGATACACCCGGTATTGATCTCAGATGCGGATGCTTACATCTACACGAATCTTATATGGAGCCTGGAAAATCCAAACAAGAGTATTCCGGTTTTTTCAAAAGAGTTTGCTCTTTTTGCCCGAAAATATAATATTAAATAAAAAATCCGTGTTTGTACGGCGCGAATAACCATACAAACACGGACATTTTTGTTTTAGGACTGCTGAGTCAGCCATTCATCAAGCTGGCGCTGATATTCATCTACGATTTTCTGTGCGCCGGATGAATACAATTTTTCGATAAACTGCTCATATGTTCCTTCAGGGGCAAGGCCGGATTCCAGAGATGGGCAATACTCTGAAATGACATTTGCAACTGCTGAAATTTCATTTTGAATCTGTGATGTATCACATGAAAAACCAAAAGCTGAAGCTGTTCTTCAAATGGGGGATCCGGTTTGACGAGGAGCATCCCTACAGTGTGCCCGATCAGGGCAACCGCAGGGTGGAGTATGCGGAGAAAAAAGAGATCATGGACAAAATCGTGG
>CASFBR010000016.1 GCA_949292795.1 uncultured Eubacteriales bacterium | reverse complement strand
GATGTGATTTTGATTTGTCCGGACAGCGATAAGGTAGACGGCCGGTGGATGATGCGCCATATTTTTAATGAAATGGATTTAAGTATTGCGCCTGTGGCCATCGCCTCCCGTTCGCTTGACACACTGGAATGTGGGCTGATGCATTATCCGGGAAGGGCTCTGGCGGTGGATTTATGGGCCGGAGACAGGAACGGATGCGATGGAGCGGATGAGGCACAGGCATGTGCAAACAGTCAGGCTGTGCAGGCTCTGGCGCGCAAATACGGTGCGGCCTGCATACCGGCTGAACAATTAAACCTTTGTGTATAAGGAGAGAATAATGTGATGAAATCACTTGTAATTGCAGAAAAGCCCAGTGTGGGCAGAGACATCGCCCGGGTGCTCGGCTGTAAAAACGGCGGCAATGGCTTTCTTGAAGGGAGCGCATATGTCGTTACATGGGCTCTGGGCCATCTTGTAGAGCTGTGTCCGCCGGAGAGCTACGGCAATCAGTGGAAAGAGTGGAAAATGGAAACATTGCCGATGCTTCCGGAGCACCTGGACATCGAGGTGATCAAAAAGACCGGACGGCAGTTTGCAGCGGTAAAGACACAGATGCTGCGCAAAGATATTAAGGAGCTGATCATTGCCACAGATGCAGGCAGAGAAGGTGAGCTTGTGGCCCGATGGATTATCCAGAAGGCCGGTGTGAAAAAGCCGATTAAGCGTCTTTGGATTTCTTCGGTCACAGATAAGGCCATCCGGGAGGGCTTTGCTCATCTGAAAAATGGACATGATTATGACCGGCTTTACGAAGCAGCCGTGGCCCGCGCCGAGGCGGACTGGCTTGTGGGGCTTAATGCGACACGGGCACTGACCGTTAAATATAATGCCCAGCTTTCCTGCGGCCGCGTACAGACACCGACACTGGCGATGATCCTTGCCCGCAGCGAACAGATAAAAAATTTTAAAGAAAAATCATTTTACGGACTGACAGCCATGGCCGGAAAGGTAAAATTTACCTGGATCGATCAAAAAAGCGGGCAGAGCCGCAGCTTTGATAAAGCGTTGGTGCAGCGGCTGGCCGAGAAGCTTGAGGGAGAAACGGCCGTCGTGGAGGAGATTCGGAAAAAAGCGAAAAAGACATTTGCGCCGCCTCTATATGATCTGACGGCACTTCAGCAGGATGCCAACCGCCTGTACGGCTTTTCCGCCAAGGAAACGCTCGGATATATGCAAAGTCTTTATGAGCGCCATAAGGTGCTGACTTATCCCCGGACAGATTCCCGCTATCTGACGGAGGATATTGTAGACACTCTTGCCGAGCGTGTCAGGGCATGCCGGGGCGGAAATTATTCGGCTGCCTGCGCACAGATTTTAAAGCAGCCAATTAAGGGCAATAAGTCCTTTGTGGATAATCAAAAGGTTTCCGATCATCATGCGATTATTCCCACAGAGCAGGGAATCCGTCTGTCTGATCTGGAATACGGTGAACGCAAAATTTATGACCTGGTCGTATCCCGCTTTCTGGCAGTGCTGATGCCGGCATTTGAGTATGAACAGACCGATATTTATCTGAAGGCTCAGAATGTACAGCTCGTCGCCCGGGGAAAGGTTATAAAAAATGCCGGGTGGAAAGCAGCGTACGATGTGCCGTCCGAGGAGGAAGGAACAGACGGCGATGTCCGTGAGCAGATTCTTCCTGAATTTCAAAAAGGACAGAAGCTGTTGCTGACTATGGTCAAAATGACCGAGGGAAAGACACAGCCGCCGGCGCCGTTTACCGAGGCGACGCTTTTGGCTGCTATGGAAAATCCGGCAAAATATATGGAAGATCAGGATGCATCGTTAGTTAAGACACTGGGCGAGACCGGCGGACTGGGAACCGTGGCGACCCGTGCAGATATTATCGAAAAGCTGTTTAACAGTTTTATGATCGAAAAAAAAGGAAATTATATTTATCTGACATCAAAAGGACGGCAGGTGCTTGATCTGGCTCCAAAGGGGCTGACATCGCCAAAGCTGACTGCGCAATGGGAGCAGAAGCTGGCCGATATTGCCCGGGGAAGCTTTCAAAAGAAGGATTTTGAAGCGCAGATACGCACCTACACGGTGGATGTGGTCAATGAGATCAAAGCCAGCGCAAAAACATACCGTCATGATAATATTACCGGAAAGAAGTGCCCGCAGTGCGGAAAACTGCTTTTAGAGGTTAATCATAAAAACGGGCGTATGCTTGTATGCCAGGATCGGGAATGCGGTTATCGCAAAAGCCTGTCTAAGGTGACCAATGCCCGCTGCCCGCAATGCCATAAAAAGATGGAGCTTGTAGGCGAGGGCGACAGCCGTAAGTTTGTATGTGTGTGCGGTTACAGAGAAAAGCTGTCCACCTTTGAGGCGCGCAAAAAGGAAAATGGCGGGGGTGTTTCCAAAAAGGATGTGGCCCGATACCTGAATAAACAGCGCCGGGAGGCCAGTGAGCCGGTCAACAGTGCACTCGCAGACGCGCTGAAAAATATAAAGCTGTAATAGGAGAAGATGAATAGGAGAAGATAATTATGGTTGAAAAAACATTTTGTGTCGGGGCAAAGCAGGGACTTAATGTTGATATGGCCGGGAAAATGGCCAATCTGGCAGAAAAGTACAACTGTACAGCGCTGCTATATTATAAAGATGGCTTTGCCAATATGGGGAGTTTGCTCAATATTGTAGCGATGGGGATTGTTTGTGGTGACGAGGTGACGGTACAGTGCAGCGGCGTCCAGGAAGTTCAGGCACTTGACGCGTATGAAAAATTAATCGGTTAAAATGTTTAATGCCCTGTATGGGCTGCATTGAAAGCCATGCAGCCCATACAAGGCACATTTTTACAGGTCATAAAACTGCGGATATGCGATTATTCTGTTTCGGTCAGCTCATCTTCGGCAATCTGTTCATCCATATTCATGATCTGGCGCTTTCTTGCCATCTCATCATTTTCCAGATATTCATCATAAGTACAGCTTTTATCAATCAGGCCGCCGGGGGTCAGCTCCATGATCCGGTTGGCGATCGTCTGAACAAACTGATGATCCTGGGAGGTAAATACCATGACACCCGGGAATTTGATCAGGCCGTTATTTAAGGCGGTGATCGATTCCATATCCAGATGGTTCGTCGGCTCATCCAGGATCAGTGTGTTGGCGCCGCTCATCATCATTTTGGAGAGCATACAGCGCACGCGCTCACCGCCGGAAAGGACGGTCACCTTCTTTAAAGCCTCCTCGCCGGAAAACAGCATACGGCCAAGGAAACCGCGGACATAAGTATTGTCCTTTTCAGGGGAATACTGCATCAGCCAGTCTACAATGGATTCATCTTCATTCTGGAACTCATAGGAGTTATCCTTCGGGAAGTAAGCCTGGGTTGTGGTCACGCCCCATTTGAAAGTGCCTTCGTCGGGTTCTATTTCTCCGGCGAGGATTTTAAACAGCGTCGTTGTGGCATTGACATTGGGGCCGACAAAAGCGACCTTGTCATTGTGGTTTAATGTAAACGAGATGTTATCTAAAAGCTTTACGCCGTCAACGGTTTTGGAAATACCATCCACAATAAGCACTTCGTTGCCAATCTCGCGGTTTGGTTTAAAATCAATGTACGGATATTTGCGGCTTGACGGGCGAATATCGTCCAGCTCGATTTTTTCCAGAGCGCGCTTGCGGGATGTGGCCTGCTTGGACTTGGAAGCATTGGCGGAGAAGCGCTGGATAAATTCCTGAAGCTCCTTGATCTTTTCTTCTTTTTTCTTGTTGGCTTCCTTCATCTGCTTGATCATTAACTGGCTGGATTCATACCAGAAATCATAGTTTCCGGCATAAAGCTGGATTTTGCCATAATCAATATCCGCGATATGGGTACATACTTTATTTAGGAAATAACGGTCGTGGGAAACGACGATGACCGTGTTTTCAAAGTTGATGAGGAACTCTTCAAGCCATGCGATCGCATCTAAATCCAGGTGGTTCGTCGGCTCGTCCAAAAGCAGGACGTCCGGGTTGCCAAAGAGTGCCCGGGCAAGAAGCACCTTGACCTTCTGGCCGCCGTCTAACTCGCGCAGATATTTTGTGTGAAGCTCATTATCAATGCCAAGGCCATTTAAAAGAATGGCTGCGTCGCTTTCTGCCTCCCAGCCATTAAGCTCGGCAAATTCCGCTTCCAGCTCGCTGGCACGGATACCGTCTTCCTCTGTAAAATCTTCTTTTAAATAGATAGCGTCCTTTTCCTTCATGATCTCATAAAGACGGGCATTTCCCATAATGACCGTATCAAGAGCGGTAAAATCATCGTATTTGTAGTGATCCTGCTCGAGCACGGACAGGCGTTCGCCTTTGTCCATAACGACCTCGCCCTTGCTTGGCTCGATTTTTCCGGACAAAATTTTTAAAAATGTAGATTTTCCGGCGCCGTTGGCTCCAATCAGCCCGTAGCAGTTGCCGGGCGTAAATTTAATATTGACATCTTCAAATAAAGCACGTTTACCAAGACGCAGCGTTACATTATTTGCACTAATCATAAACTCATAAACCTTTCTGTGAAATGTTTTGGGCCGGCATATTTGGAAAGATACCCCGGCACGCCATTTGAACATACCAATTTCTTATTGTACTGAATTTTTTGAGATTTGCAAGAGGGAAATTCCTGAATCGTTACATATTTTAAAGCGGATGCCGATATTTCCCATTCTTTATGTCCGGTTTCTCTTGTCAATTAAATATAAATCCTTTATGATGAAAGGGATAGAGAGGTGCAGCTTAATGAATTTACTGAATATAGAACATATAAATAAGGTTTTTGGGGAGAAGGTGATTTTTGACGACGCGTCCGTCGGGATTCACGAGGGAGATAAAATCGGTATCGTAGGAATTAATGGTACCGGAAAAACAACGCTTTTGCGTATGATCGCCGGGGAGGATGAACCGGACAGCGGGCAGATCGTCTGCCAAAATGGAATTAAAATGGCCTGGCTTTCGCAAAATCCCGTCTTTCCCAAAGGGGCTACGGTGCTTTCCTATGCCGGAGACGGCGCACAGCAATGGCAGGTTGTCAGCAATTTGAATAAGCTTGGGATTACGGATCACACGGAGCTTCTTGAGAATCTGTCCGGAGGACAGAGGCGCAAGGTGGCTTTGGCTAAAGTACTGGCGGCGGATTTTGATCTTCTTTTGCTGGATGAGCCGACGAACCATTTGGATAATGAAATGCTTTCATGGCTTGAAAATTATCTGAAAGGCTACAAGGGTACGGTGATTATGGTGACCCATGACCGCTATTTTCTGGATAAGGTGTCGAACCGGATATTGGAAATCAGCCATGGTAAAATTTACAGCTATGATTCGGATTATTCAACATTTCTGGAATTAAAGGCTCAGCGAGAGGAGATGGCTCTGGCCACAGAGCGCAAGCGTCAGAGCGTGCTGCGCATGGAGCTGGAATGGGCCAAACGGGGCTGCCGGGCCAGAAGTACGAAGCAGAAGGCGCGTCTGGAACGACTGGAAGCATTAAAGGCCGGCAGCGCACCAGTCGCGGATGAGACGGTGGAGATGTCCGCAGCCACAGCGCGCATGGGAAAAAAGACGATTGAACTGCATCATGTGAGCAAGTCCTTTGACGATAAGGCAATCGTTAAGGATTTTACTTATACGGTGCTTAAAAATCAGCGTATTGGCTTTATCGGGCCCAATGGCTGCGGAAAGTCAACGCTGCTTAAAATGATCGTGGGCCTGATACAGCCGGACAGCGGCCGCATTGAGATCGGTGAGACGATCAAAATCGGTTATCTGGCGCAGGAAGAACCGGATATGGACACCGACCAGAGAGTGATTGATTATATCAAAGCTATTGCCGAGTATGTGCAGACACCGGAAGGGCGCATCAGTGCCTCTGCCATGCTGGAACGGTTTTTATTTACACCGGATATGCAGTACACGCCGATCTCCAGGCTGTCGGGAGGTGAGCGGCGGCGTTTGTATCTGCTGTCGATCCTTGTGCAGGGAGTCAATGTATTCATTCTTGACGAGCCGTCGAATAATGTGGACATTCCGACGCTGACGATTTTAGAGGACTATCTTAATTCCTTTTCGGGGATTGTCATTACAGTTTCTCACGACCGGTATTTTCTTGATAATATCGCAGACCGGATTTTTGAGTTTGACGGCAGCGGCCATCTGCGTCAGTATGAGGGCGGGTATACGGATTATCTTGCCGCCCGTTCCCGTCTGAATAAAGAGACGGAAAACACAGGCAGGGGGGTGGCTTTTGCCGGAAGCCCCGGCAGCGAGTCAAAAAAGAAGGCGGAAGAAAAACGGGAAAAAAGCTGGAAGAAGGGACAGCCGGAGCGGATTCGCTTTACTTATAAGGAACAGAAGGAATTTGAGACGATCGATGAGGATATTGCCGACGCAGAGGCACAGGTGGCGCGCCTGGAGCAGGAGATGATGGCCAATGCGACCAATGCCTCAAAGCTTGGACAGCTTATGAAAGAAAAGGATGAGGCTGCCGAAAGACTGGATATGCTCATGGAGCGGTGGGTCTACCTGACAGAGCTTGCGGAGCAGATTGAGGCGGCAAAGACAAAGCGATAAAAGGCCAAACCGATAAAAGGACAAAACGATAAAAAGACAAAGCGGTAAGAAGAATGAGAGTGGCCGATAAGGCAGAGTAGGAGGTTTTATGTCAGAGCATACGATAAAGATAGAGATACAGCAGGGACAGCCTCTGCCGCTGGGAGCCTATGGGGTTCCCGGAGGTATACGTTTTGCTGTGGATGTGACCGAAAGCACCGAACCGACCCGGCTGGTGATCCGGGCCAGAAAGGACGGCGCGCAGATGTGCGAGGTAGTGATGAATGATTACCGTGCCTGCGGCAGCGTGTGTGCCGTTCTTGTTAAAGGCGTGCGCGCGGACCGCATCTACTATCAGTATATGAGAGGAAACGATGTGGTGGAGGATATTTATGGCATGAAACTGTATGGCGGCCGGCGTTTTGGCGTATATAAGCCCTTAAAAGAGCGGGCGGCCTATGAACCGTGGAACTGCCGTTTTTCATGGGAGGATGATCGCTTTCCGGAGCTTGATTTTAAGGATATGATCATGTATAAGCTGCATGTGCGGGGATTTACAAGGCATCCGTCCTCAGGTGTCCGGCATAAGGGTACTTTTCTTGGAATTACTGAAAAGATCAGCTATTTTAAGGAGCTTGGCGTCAATGCGCTCGTGCTGATGCCGGCGGTGGATTTTGCGGAGCTTCAGATCAAAGAGCTGCCGCCTGCGGCATTGCCTCCGACAATCACGCCAAAAACACTTAAAAGCGGGCAGCCTCAGGATATTTCAATGCGATTGAGTATGGCCGGCCGGCGTGAGTCGGAATATCAGATGAACTGCTGGGGTTATGGAAACGCTCAGTTTTTTGCGCCGAAAGGCGCCTATGCCTTTTCGGAGCCGTGCAGAGAGTTTTGCATGATGGTAAAAAAGCTCCACGAACAGGGGATCGAGGTCATCCTGGAGCTGCTTTTCCCGGATACGATGGCTCCGGGTGCAATTCTGGACTGCCTGCGCCACTGGAGAGCCAATTATCATGTGGATGGCTTCTGGCTGAACCGGGAGATCGTTCCGGTGGATATTGCGGCCAAAGACCCGATGCTCTCCGGGGCAAAGCTCATTAGTGCCGGTTTTGATGCGCAGCGGCTTTATGGGGGAAGAGTACCGCCCAAAAAGCGTCTTGCCGCTGCCGGGGATGATTTCCAAAACACAATGCGCAGCTTTCTTAAGGGCGATGAGGGCTGCCTTGGCGCCTTTTGCGGGCAGAGCACGGCTATGGATGTCTATCAGGGGAGCATTCACTATATTACAAGCAACAATGGTTTTACGCTGGCCGATCTTGTCGCCTATAATGACCGCCATAATGAAGCCAATGGAGAGGATAACCGTGACGGAAGCAGCTATAATGTGAGCTGGAACTGCGGGGCCGAAGGGCCGACGAAAAAAAAGCATGTGCGCGCTTTGCGGCGCCGGCAGATTTATAATGCCCTGCTCCTTCTTTTGTTTTCTCAGGGGACGCCCATGCTTTATGGCGGCGATGAGTTTGGCAACAGCCAGCAGGGCAATAATAACGCCTATGGCCAGGATAATGCGCTGTTTTGGCTGAACTGGAATGATTTAAAAAAGCATCGTGAGCTGTTTGACTTTGTTAAAAAAGCAATCCGGCTGCGCCAGAGCCATCCGGTACTGCACCCGTCAAAGCCTTTTCGTCAGACGGACTATTTAAGCTGCGGCTTTCCGGACCTTTCGCTGCACGGCTATCAGCCATGGAAAACGTCCTTTGGCCGGGAGGATCATTATATTGGGATGATGTATTGCGGGAAATATGCAAACGTCGATGGAAGGAATGACCGTTCGTTTTACTTTGCCTATAATATGCACTGGGAAAAAGCGCTTTTTTCATTGCCGGCACTTCCAAAGGGACAGCGGTGGGAAAAAATCGCAGATACCTTCTTACCGGAACCGTTTTCATGCAAACCGGCACAAAATGAAGAACTTTACAGCAATCAGAATGAAATTGCGCCAAGATCGATCCAGATTTTTATGAGCGCAGAGCATACCGGTGAAAAAACGGCAGATATTCCTGGCCTGAAGCATCTGTCCGGAAAGTTTTCCGGAAGGGAAGGAGAACAATGTGCTGACAGAACAGAGCTTAAAGCTGATTGCGATCGTGTCCATGACCATTGACCATATCGGAGCCGCACTGTTTCCGCAGGAATTGTGGATGCGCTGCATCGGCCGTCTGGCGTTCGTCCTTTATGCGTTCATGATCGCGGAAGGATATGTGCACACCAAAAATGTCCGGCGGTATATGCTTAGACTGGGCTTGCTGGCGCTCATCTCGGAAGTGCCCTTTGACCTTTTGTTTCATGGATGCCTTGTATATACCGGGGCGCAGAATGTCTTTTTTACACTTTTTCTGGGGCTTTTGGCGCTTGCAATGATGGATCGGGTATCTGTACGGCTGCCGGCGGAAGCGAAGCTGTTAGCGCTGCTGCCTGTGGCCGCCGCAGGGGCGGCTGCCTTATGGCTTCACTGTGATTACCGGCTGTCCGGCGTACTGATGATCGCGGTATTTTATGTTTGCCGCAGCCGGCCAATCGTGCGGGCACTGGCGATTTCCGTTATTTTAACGGCGATGAACCGTATCCAGATGTTTGGAATTGCCGCCCTGGCCCTGATTGGCTTATATAATGGAAAAAGAGGCCGGGGCGGCGCGGCCCTAAAGTGGCTGTTTTATGCCTATTACCCGCTGCATATGCTGGCAATCTGCTCGGTAAGAGAATGGGTTTAGCCTGACGGGACACGGGCGGCTTAAGCTGGATAGTTTAAGCGCTCGTCACAGATATTGTAAAGAACATCCAGATATTTAGCGGCCAGGTATTTGGCCATGGGCAGGTTCATATCCAGATAGTTTCCGCAGTCTTTGGCGCAGGCGCCTGGAACGTCGCCTTCAAAATCACGGATAAATTCAAACGTGCGGGTCATCAAAGCGACAATATCGCGGGATTCATAGTCGCCGGCCAGCAGCAGATAGAAGCCGGTGCGGCAGCCCATAGGCCCGAAGTAGACGATTTTTGACGAAAATTCCGGATCATTGCGCAGAAAGGTTGCTCCAAGATGTTCAATGGCATGAACCTCGGCAGTGTTCATGACCGGTTCATAGTTTGGGCGTGTCATGCGAAGGTCAAAGGTTGTGACGGTCTCGCTGCCGATATGGTCTTTCCGGGAAACATAAATTCCGGGGAGAAGCCGTGTGTGGTCGATTGTAAAGCTTGCAATTTTTTCCATATCCATTTCCTTTCGTATTCCATATGTGATCATGTTCCATATGTGTTTATGCTTTATATGTGCCTGTGCTTTGAATGTGCCGTGCGCGCACAGCGCAGGGATGCCTGCTTATACACAGGATGTTCGTTTATATAATAGACAATCTTTAAAAAAAGGTCAAGCATGGATCAAATAACAGCCATCGGGCCAGGTATGTACAGGGCAACGTACTACTTGAACAACCGGAGGGTATGTGATAAACTTAAAATTAAGGTTGATAAAATTTTCGAGGAGGAAAGGTAATGTCAGATCATTATGTCGCTTATGTGGGTTCCTACACAAGAGGAGAGAGCAAAGGGCTGCATATACTGGATTTTTGTCCGGAAACGCTGGAATTTAAGCTGAGAGAGGTTTTTGAGATTAATAATCCGTCCTTTGTCCATCTTTCGTATGACCAGAAATTTTTATATTGCAACTGTGACGAAGGCGTGGCATCGTTTAAGATTTTAAAGGATGGAAGCCTCGTTCTTATTAATAAGGCCAATGTCAACGGCCTGCGCCCGTGCTATCTTTCCACAGACCGGGAAAACCGTTTTCTTGTTACAGCCGGCTATCACGATGGCAAGCTGACGGTGCTGCGCCTGCTCGAGGATGGCAGTATCGGCGGCGTGACCGATGAGGTCTTTATGAAAGGCCTTGGAAGCGTGGCGGGCCGCAATTACCGCTGCCATGTCAACTGCGCACTGTTTACGCCGGACGAGCAGTATCTTCTCGCTGTGGACCTTGGTATGGATCAGGTAAAAATTTACGAATTTGACTGGGCAACCGGAAAGATCACGCTTCATGATATTTTGCGCTGTGAGCTGGAGTCCGGGCCAAAGCATATGATTTTTTCGGCGGACGGCAAGTATGCTTACCTGACCCATGAGGATAAAAATTATGTGACCAAGTACGCCTATGAACCGGAGCACGCGGTATTTAAAAAGCTTCAGTCCATTTCCACGCTACCGGATCATTATGAAGGCGTCAACAGCGCGATTACATTAAAGCTGTCCGAGGACGGTACGCATCTGTTTGTAACCAATTCCGGGCATAACAGTGTGGCAATCTTTAAGATCGATCCTCAGACACAGCTTCTTGAGCGGGTATGCGTACTGCCAACAAGCGGTGATTATCCAAGAGACATCATTGTTGTTCCGGGAAGAGACAGTTTTGTGTGTGCAAACCAGGAATCCAACAGCCTGACCTGTTTTGATGTGAATTATCAGGGCCGCTATATTGCCATGGCAGCAGCTCCGGTTCCGATCATCTGTCCGACCTCGATCAAGATTAAAAAACTGTAGCATCCGTGTGTGTACGGACACGTTCATAATTCAACGCATTCATAAAGGCTGCTTAATAAAAGCTGCGGACGTTCTTTCCAGATCAAAAGGAAGATCGGCCGCAGCTTTTGTGTGGTCTTTATTCTGGAACTCGGCCGCAGCTTTTGCGTAGTCTTTATTCTGAAACGGAATAAAAACAGCGGATTCCATCCATGCGGGCAGTCATGTTGTCAAACACAAGGTCAAGGACGGTAAGTGCGGCCATGGATTCCACGACCACCACCGCCCGGGGAACGATCACCGGATCATGGCGTCCGCCGATTGAAATTTCGATTGCTTCGCCGTGAGCGTTGACTGTCTGCTGGGTTTTGGCAATGGATGGCGTGGGCTTTATGGCTGCTCTGAAAACAATTTCTGCGCCATCACTTAAACCGCCAAGGACGCCGCCGGAGTGATTGGTCCGTTTTACCGGATCAGGAGTTCCGGGAGCAAAGGCATCGTTATGGGTACTTCCGGTAAGGCCGGCCGCCTTAAAACCATCACCGATTTCAAAGCCCTTGACGGCGCCGATGGAAAGAATGGCCCGGGCAAGACTGGCATCCAGCTTATCAAAGACCGGTTCACCGATGCCTGGGATGAGGCCCGTGATCCGGCATTCGATCAGGCCGCCGGCGGAATCCTTGTGCTTCATACACTCATCGAGAAAGTCTGCGGCCTGTGACGCAGCCTGAGCATTGGGCATACATAAGGGATTATTGCGGATTTCATCAAAATCCATCTGGCGGCTGTCCACTGTGACAGGGCCGATGGATTTTGTGTAAGCCATGATATGAATGCCAAGCTCGGAGAGAATTTTGGCGGCAATGGCTCCGGCGGCAACTCGTCCGATGGTTTCGCGTCCGGAGGTGCGTCCGCCGCCGCGATAGTCTCTGAAACCATACTTTTCCTGAAACGTATAATCGGCATGGCCCGGACGGTAATAGCCGGCAATTTCTGAATAATCCCGGGAACGGGCGGTTTTGTTATAAACGATCAGCGATATGGGAGTCCCGGTCGTTTTTCCTTCAAAAACTCCGGAGAGAATTTCGACCTGATCGTCCTCCCGGCGGGGCGTGCTGTATTTTGTCTGCCCTGGCTTGCGCCGGTCAAGATAAATCTGAATATCCTGTTCATCCAGGGCAAGCCCGGCGGGACAGCCATCGATGACAACGCCGATGGCCTTGCCGTGGGATTCGCCCCAGGTTGTTATTTTAAAGCGGCTTCCAAAAGTATTTCCTGGCATAAGATCACCTCGTATGTTTATTTCCGCGGGCAGCAAGCCAGGCGGATATGGGCACATATCCATTTGACGTCTGCGCGAAGGTCTAATACTTTGATTATAAAGGAGAATGGGGCGATGTACAAGCAGAGTTTTTTTCTGTATAGGAAACGGCGTTCCTGTGCAGGAAAAGCTTCGTATGGGATCGCACTGCGGCGAAGTGGAAGCTGCCGCTTATGCGACCCGCCGCAGGAGGAGAATCCCGCACGGCAGGATTCTTTATGGATACTTGTGAATTTCTGTGAAATCTGACGTTACAGCGTCTGAAAATAACGGAGAAATTGCCGGATATTTCAATAGCCGCAGTGAACGGTTGTGACAACTGGATAAAATTTTATTTTCATAAATCAATGAAATCATTTAAAACCACTTAAAAAATCAAGGGTATCAAAGCTTTCTTAAATTTTGACAATTATGAGAAAAAATGCTAAATTAACCGAGAAGTCATTTGAGACGCGTGTACAGGCCAATACCGGCACACGGTCCCTTAAGGCCGCAGTTTAAGTTTCAGGAGGTGTTCATATGACCAGGCAGACAATAAAGCTGGGAAACATTGAGGCAGCAAAAGACTTCGTCAGAGCTGCATCTAATTGTAATTTTGACATTGATGTTTACTTCAATAGAATTGTTCTTGACGCAAAGTCCATTTTGGGGATTTTGAGCATTGATCACAGAAACCCCATTACTGTGGAATATGATGGATATAATGAAAAATTTACAGGACTGCTTGCAAAGTATGCCATGAAATAAAAGGTATGCCATGAAATAACAGGATATACGCTGCACGCTGTGCCGCAGTTTAAAGACCGATGCCGCCGGGGAAGCTTCTTTGGCGGCATTGCTCGTATTATCCCGGGCAGGGGAAATGCCGGAATCGTTACGGCTTTATCCAAAAAATAAAAATAGCGGTTGATAAAATCATCCGCAGCAGGTATACTAATAATGTTAGCTAAAATTTCCAGAAAAATAGAGAGGTTCATATGTACCGAATTATTACAACGGATGGACGTGCAAAACGAGGTGAGCTTTCCACAGTCCATGGCACGATTCAGACGCCGGTGTTTATGAATGTGGGAACAGTGGGCGCGATTAAAGGTGCGGTATCGACTACGGACTTACATGCCATAGGGACACAGGTGGAATTATCCAATACCTATCATCTTCATGTGCGCCCGGGGGACACTGTGATCAAAAAGCTCGGCGGGCTTCACCGATTTATGAACTGGGATCGGCCGATTCTGACAGATTCCGGCGGATTTCAGGTGTTTTCACTGACCGGGCTGCGCAAGATCAAAGAGGAAGGCGTATATTTTAATTCACATATTGACGGCCGCAAAATTTTTATGGGCCCCGAGGAGAGTATGCAGATTCAGTCCAATCTTGCCTCGACGATCGCTATGGCCTTTGATGAGTGTGCGCCGTATCCGGCAGACCGCCGTTATATGGTGGATTCTGTCAACCGTACGACCCGGTGGCTGCGCCGGTGCAAGGCGGAGATGACACGCTTAAACAGCCTGGAAGATACGATCAATCCGCATCAGCTTCTTTTTGGCATCAATCAGGGCGGAACCTATGAGGACATTCGTATCGACCATGCCAAAGCGATTTCCGAGATGGAGCTGGACGGCTATGCAGTCGGCGGACTGGCAGTCGGCGAAACCCATGAGCAGATGTACCATATTCTTGATGAAGTTGTTCCATATCTTCCCCAGGATAAGCCCACTTATCTGATGGGGGTAGGCACTCCGGCCAATATTTTGGAAGGCGTGGACCGCGGGATTGATTTCTTTGACTGTGTGTACCCGTCGCGGAACGGACGTCATGGGCATGTATATACCAATCATGGCAAGCTGAATCTGTTTAATGCCAAATACGAGCTGGATGACCGGCCAATCGAGGAAGGGTGTCAGTGTCCGGCATGCCGCAATTACAGCAGAGCGTATATCCGTCATCTGCTTAAGGCAAAAGAGATGCTTGGCATGCGCCTTTGCGTGCTCCATAATCTGTATTTTTATAATCATCTGATGGAGGAGATACGGGAGGCCATTGAGGAGCACCGTTACAGTACATTCAAAAAAGAAAAATTAGAAGGCTTTTTACAATGACACAGCCACAGGGCTGGCTCGTCAGAGCTTTTTAATATCTATAAATTAAGGAGGTATTTAACTATGCAATGGGCAATCATCATTGTCTATATTCTGATCTTTGCGGTATTTTTATATTTCATTTCCATTCGTCCGCAAAAGAAACAGCAGAAAAAGATGGATGCCATGCTGGCGTCTTTGGAGGTTGGCGACAGCATCCTTACAACCAGCGGTTTCTATGGTGTTGTCATTGACATTACCGATGAGGTTGTAATCGTTGAGTTCGGCAGCAACAAAAATTGCCGTATTCCGATGCAGAAGGCTGCGATCGTTCAGATCGAAAAGGCAAATAGTGAAGAAGAATAATGAATGACATGCAAAACGGCAGCAGGAAGATGCTTTTCCTGCTGTCGTTTTGTGGTGGTGCGGAAGCTGTTTTACCGCTGCCGTTTTGCGGTGGTGCGGGAAGCTGTTTTTACCTGCTGCCGTTTTGTAACGGTGCGCCCGTCCGGAAGCTGCCGTGCCTATTCAATCGTGTCTGTGCATGAATCGATGCGGGCAGTATGCCTTGCGGCGAGATACGCTTTTTGTTTTTGCAGTACGTCCTCCGGAATGCATAGATTTCCCCGGCCAAAGCCAAGCCGGATATGCGGTTTGTTTGAACCATGAAAATCAGAGCCGCCGCTTAGGATCAGCCCGTGTGCCTGAGCGAGTTTTTTCATATGGACAGTGTCGTAGCCGCTGTTCATAGAATAGTAGGCTTCCAGACCGTCCAGCCCCATGGCTTTAAGTCCGCCTGCGGCCTGCTCAAGCTCCGGCACAGAAAAATGATATAAAAGCGGATGCGCCAAGATGGCAATGCCGGAAACACTGTGGATCAGTGTGATGGCCGTTTCCGGGTCCATATATTCTCTTGGCACATAAAAAGGTTTTCCTACATCCAGATAACGGTCAAAGCCTTCCTGGATCGTTTGGATATAACCGTGCTCCATGAGGTAGCGGGCAAAATTGGCGCGGGTGAGTATACCGCTGCCCTGCTCCCGGCGCAGCTGTTCCATGGAAATATCGATCCCGGCATCCTGCATGATGCCAATCATCCGGAGATTCCGGGCATCCCGGTTATCCTGAAGCGCTGACAGGGCGCTTTGAAATGACGGACTATGAAGATCAAGGTGGAGGCCGACCAGATGCAGTTCCCGTGACATATACGAGACAGACAGTTCAATACCCGGGATAAACTCAAAGGGATGGGACGGAGAGAGGGCATCGGCCGCTGCGGCGGCGCGGGCAAGTCCGGCGGCGGTATCATGGTCGGTCAGAGCTACGGCAGCCAGGCCGGCGTTACAGGCAGCGCCGATGAGCTCCTCCGGCGATAGTGTGCCGTCAGACATGTTTGAATGGGTATGAAGATCAATGCGGTACATGATTTGTTCCTCCTAAAACATCGGAATGACCAAAGGTTTATTGGACAATCGATGATGATTGTATAGTGTACGTCATGTAAAATAGTATAACACATATTTCACAGACAGCCGCATATATTTTTATAAATCACAGGTAGGATGTGGAATAATGGATGTAAAGAAAATTGGAACGGTGCTTTTTAAGGCGCTGCTCATCTCGGCAGCTGTTACAGGCGCGGCTGCTGCGGCGCTTGCGCTGATCGCCTGGCTGTTTCATTTCAGCGACCAGGCTGTCGGCGCCGGCGCTATTGTAATCAATATCGCGGCCTGCCTGGCCGGAGGACTGGCCGCCGGAAAAGGGATGAAGGAAAAGAAGTATCTGTGGGGCCTGCTGCTGGGCGTGCTGTATTTTCTCATTCTTCTGGCCGTATCCTGTGCCATGGCAGAACCGTCTGCCGGGGGAGCTGCGGGCTACATAACGACGATACTGATCTGCCTTGGAAGCGGTATGCTTGGCGGTATGCTCGGATGATACGTCCTCGCTATGTGCTCATACGTCCGGGTTCATACGTCCGGGTTCGTCCGACGTCCGGGCGTCGTTGCGTGCAGGCACGTTCTTACGCCTGGCCGCCGCCCGGGCCAGGATAAATGATGAAAACCGGTTGCTGCGTGCAGGAGCGCTCACGCAATTAAATTTACTAAAAAAACCGCTTTAAAAAAGCAAGATAGTATGGTATAATAGGCCAGGAAGTGGCTATTATACCGCGACATTTGCGCGGCGGCCGAAGGGCGCTTTCAGAAGCGCAAATGTACGCATGTGTGCGAAGCCATAGAATGGCCGCGGCAGCGGGCATACTATAATAGCCTGCGAGTGTAAATAATGTATGAATCCATATGGATTGATATTCAAAGAATTAAAGGAGGAAATAGTATGAAGCGAGTTAAAACATTAACTTCTAAGACTTTAAAAAATACGATGGTTAAAGGTGGCTGCGGCGAATGTCAGACATCCTGTCAGTCTGCCTGCAAGACATCCTGTACAGTAGGAAACCAGAGCTGCGAAAATCACAGATAATTGTGAAAGCCACAAATATCGTGAGACAGTTTTGCTATACGGACGGGAGAAAACCGGACGAGTGCAGCCTGGATGTGTGATATGCCCGATACCCCGCAGCTTGCTGCGGGGTATTTGTTCGATCACTGTTTTTGGATTTTTCGGTGGTCGGACAGGATTTTTGTAAAAGCCGCAGATGCCGGCTTTTTGTAAATGGCGCATTTTACGGGCAGTGTGCCAACGGATAAAACAGCAGATTAAAGGAGTATTTTGAGTGATTCATCAATATAAAAATAACGGATATAATATCGTTCTTGATGTCAACAGCGGTTCTGTCCATGTCGTTGATGATCTCGTGTATGACATTATCGCCCTTTATGAAGAGCATAGCCCCCAGGAGATCACAGCTATGCTTTGCGGCAAATATGAAAAGGATGAAATCCTTGAAGCGCTGGGCGAGGTGGAGCAGCTTAAGAACGATGAAGTACTTTTTACTGAGGATATTTATAAGGATTATATCATTGACTTTAAAAAACGGCCAACCGTGGTCAAAGCGCTGTGTCTGCACATTGCTCATGACTGCAATCTTGCCTGCCGGTATTGCTTTGCCGGCGAGGGCGAATATCATGGCCGCCGGGCGCTGATGAGCTATGAGGTCGGTAAGAAGGCGCTTGATTTTCTTATCGCCAATTCAGGAAGCCGTGTCAATCTGGAAGTGGATTTCTTTGGCGGCGAACCGCTGATGAATTTTGATGTTGTAAAGCAGCTGGTTGCTTACGGACGCAGCCAGGAAGAAGCGCATCATAAGAAGTTTCGGTTTACGCTGACGACCAACGGCGTACTTTTAAATGATGAGGTCATGGAATTTGTCAATAAGGAGATGGCCAATGTCGTTTTAAGTGTGGATGGCCGCAAAGAGGTTCATGACCATATGCGCCCGTTTAGAAATGGCAGCGGCAGCTATGACCTGATCATGCCAAAGTTTGAAAAGATGGCTGAGAGCCGCCATCAGACCAACTATTATGTCCGTGGCACATTTACCCACTATAATACCGATTTCGCCGCCGATGTTTTGAGTCTGGCAGACCGGGGATTTAAACAGATTTCGGTGGAGCCGGTTGTTGCACCGCCGGAAGAGCCTTACGCGCTCACGCCTGAGGATGTGCCGGTGATCTGTGAAGAGTATGATAAGCTGGCAAAAGAGATGATCCGCAGGGAGAAAGAAGGCAGGGGCTTTAATTTCTTCCATTTTATGATCGATCTCACCGGCGGACCGTGTGTGGCGAAACGTCTGTCTGGCTGCGGATCAGGGACCGAGTATCTTGCCGTGACACCGTGGGGAGACTTTTATCCATGCCATCAGTTTGTCGGACAGGAAGAATTTCTTATGGGCAACGTGGACGACGGTATTGTGCGCACCGATATTCGGGATGAGTTTAAGCTCTGCAACGTATATGCCAAGGACAAATGCCGTCAGTGCTTTGCCCGCTTTTACTGCAGCGGCGGCTGTGCGGCGAATGCCTGGAATTTTAATCACAGCATTACCGATGCCTATGATATTGGCTGTGATCTGATGCGCAAGCGCGTAGAATGTGCCATTATGCTCAAGGCGGCGCAGGCAGAAATAGAAGGAGAATAACGGACATGAAGAATCACAAAAAACGCAATATTATCGGCTTTGTGCTGGTACTTGCCGTAATCGCTGCATGTGCCTTCGTGGCGCTGGTGGGCGTTGGCGACAAGCATCAGGGCAGCGCCAAAAACATTAAGCTTGGCCTTGATCTGGCCGGCGGCGTAAGTATTACTTATGAGGTAAACGAGGATAATCCATCAGCGGAGGATATGAATGATACGGTGTACAAGCTGCAGCAGCGTGTCAGCGTGTACAGTACCGAAGCTGAGGTATACCAGCAGGGCGCTGACCGTATCGTTGTGGAGATTCCCGGCGTCTATAATGCCGAGGAAATGCTGGCAACGCTTGGAAATCCGGGGACGATTGAGTTTTACGAGCAGGGAAGCACAGACAGCTCCGATGAGGATGAGACCGAAGAAAGCGAAGAAACTCAGAGCAGCTCCGGTTTTGACGCTTCATTGTATGGATGGGATCTGGTGCTGGACGGAAATGATGTTGTGGATGCCCAGGTGACGACTCAGCAGAACGAGTACGGCAACAGCGAATATGTTGTCCGCGTGACCTTCAGCAGCGAGGGCGGAAAAAAGTTTGAGGAAGCAACCTCAAGAAACATCGGCAATCCGATTTATATTGTTTACGACGGCGAAGTGATCAGCTATCCGGTTGTTCAGCAGACGATCAGCGGCGGCGACTGTGTCATCAGCGGCAGCTTTACTTATGAGTCGGCCAACAGTCTTGCCACAAGCATCCGCCTTGGCGTGCTGAAGCTGACATTAAGCGAAGTGTCCTCAACGGTCGTAGGCGCAAAGCTTGGCGAGGATGCAGTCAATACAAGCCTTCTGGCAGCGGCTATCGGTTTCATACTGATCGTTATTTTTATGATCTGCTTCTACCGCATTTCCGGTGTGGCTGCAAGTATTGCCCTGACGCTTTACCTTGTTATGATGCTGTGCTTCCTTAACGCCTTCGATGTGACGCTGACACTGCCGGGTATTGCCGGTATTATCCTGTCCATCGGTATGGCCGTGGATGCCAATGTCATTATTTTCACCCGTATTAAAGAGGAGATCGCCAAAGGCAAGACAGTTGAAAATTCCATTAAGCTTGGCTACCATAAAGCGCTTTCCGCAATCCTTGACGGTAATATTACAACGCTGATTGCAGCTGCGGTACTGTATCTGATGGGTACCGGAACAATCCGCGGATTTGCCACAACACTGGCGCTTGGTATTGTATTATCCATGATCACGGCACTGTTTGTGACCCGCGTAGTTATGGCCGGATTTTTCTCCATGGGCCTGACCGCAGAGAAGTTTTACGGCCGGCAAAAAGAGCATAAGCCGTTTAATTTCATCGGACGCAAAGCTCTGTTTTACCTGATTTCATTTGTTGTGATCACAGCCGGACTGATCGCCATCGGTATTCACAGTATCGGCAGCGGCAGCGGCTTAAATTACAGCCTTGACTTTACCGGCGGTACATCGATGACTGTGACCATGAATGACTATATCGATGTGACCGGCGAGGACGGCGAGGCTCTCAGAGCGATGATTGAGGAACAGACCGGAAATACCGATATTCAGCTCCAGAATGTGAAGGACAGCAATGACATTGTAATCAAGACACAGGTACTTGACTCCGAGCAGCGCTCGGCTCTTAAAGATACACTGATCTCCGATTACGGCGTTAACGCCGACGGTGGAATCACTGAGGAAAATATTACCGGTGTTGTCAGCGGCGAGATGCGTACCAACGCAGTTGTTTCCGTGATCATTTCAGGTATTTTAATGCTGATCTATATCTGGATACGTTTTAAGGATATTAAGTTTGGCGCCAGTGCGGTGCTTGCCCTCTGTCACGACGTGCTTGTTGTTCTGGCGGTTTATGCCATTGTTCGTATTCCGGTAGGCAACACCTTTATTGCATGTATGCTGACCATTGTCGGTTATTCCATCAATGCGACCATTGTCATTTTTGACCGTATCCGTGAAAACCGTAAGCTGATGGCATCCTCGGATCTGGCACTGATCGTAAATACGAGTATTACGCAGACATTTTCAAGAAGTATCAATACCTCACTGACGACGTTCATTATGGTATTTATGCTCTATGTGCTCGGCGTTTCCTCGATTCGGGAATTTGCCCTTCCGCTGATGGCCGGTATTGTAGGCGGCGCTTATTCCTCCGTATGCATTACAGGTTCTTTGTGGTATTTAATGACAAAGAAATTTTCAAAGAAGACAAAGAAAAATAATTAAATTATTGTACTTTTGCGCCCGGCAGCTGTGCCGGGCGTGTTTATTTCACAGAAAACGGTGTTTAATAAAAGCTCCGGCCGAAAGTATTCGCACTTGCGCGCATTTGCGCATCGTGCTCATACGTTTGGGGCCGTCCAATGTCCAGGCATTATTGCGTGCAGGTACGCCCTTACGCCGGGCCGCCGTCCGGGGCAGGATAGGAGATGAAAGCCGGTTGCTGCGCGCTGGGGCTTTTATAATAAATAAAGAGGAGTGTTGGAATGAAGGAAAAATGGGTTGTTTGGGCAAAGCGGGCGGATTTTGGCCAGATTGCCAGGGATTTTCATATTAATCCGGTGCTGGCACGGCTGATTGTCAACCGGGATGTCCGTGAACCTGAAGATATACGCAAATATTTATATGGAGACACAAAGGATTTTTATCCGCCGGAGCAGATGAAGGATTTGACAAAGGCTGCGGATATGATCATGGCGGCCATAAAGGCGGGGAAAAAAATTGCGGTCGCTTCGGATTTTGACGTGGATGGCATTATGTCCGGCTTTATACTGCGCCAGGGGCTGACGCGGCTTGGCGCGGACTGCATGATCTATACGCCGGATCGCGTGTCGGAAGGTTATGGTCTGAACCGGCGCATTGTTGAGCAGGCCTTTGAGAGCGGGGCTGGAATGATTGTGACATGTGATAACGGGATTGCCGCTTTTGATGCCATAGAGCGGGCCAAGGAGCTGGGGATGGAGGTGATCGTGACCGACCACCATGATATTCCTTTTGAAGAGCAGGAGGATGGCTCCGTCCGTATACTGCGCGTTGCGGCGGATGCTATTGTAAATCCCAAGCAGCCGGACTGCCCGTATCCATTTAAAAAGCTGTGCGGCGCCGGTGTGGCGTTTAAACTGATCTGTAATCTTTATGACCGCAGCCATCTTCCGGAGAATGAAAAATATGCGTTTCTCGAATATGCGGCCATCGCTACCGTGGCGGATGTGATGGACCTTCAGGATGAAAACCGCATTATTGTGCGATTGGGACTTGAGATGGTAAGACACACGAAAAATACGGGGCTGAAGGCGCTGATTGCGGCAAATAAGCTGAACCCCGACCGCCTTGGGGCCTATCATATCGGTTTTGTGATCGGCCCATGCTTTAACGCCGCCGGACGGCTGGATACGGTCAGGATTGCGCTGGACCTTCTTGGTGCGCGGGATGAACAGCAGGCGGCAATGATGGCCGGCGAATTAAAGGAGCTAAATGACAGCCGGAAGAATCTTACTGCTGCCGGCGTTGAGCAGGCAGTGGAAAAGATCGAACATTCACAGCTGAAAGAGGATAAGGTTTTGCTTGTGCTTTTGGAAAACTGTCATGAGAGCCTTGTGGGGATCATTGCCGGGCGCATCCGGGAGAAATATCATAAGCCGGCGCTTGTATTTACCCGTGTGGAGCATGGCCTTGTAAAAGGCTCCGGCCGTTCAATCGAAGCATATAATATGTTTATGGAACTGACCCGGCAGAAAGCGCTGCTTGAACGGTTCGGCGGACATCCTATGGCTGCCGGGCTGACTTTAAAGGAGGAAAATCTGGAGCCTTTGCGCCAGAAGCTTAATGCGGCATCTACGCTGACAGAGGACGATTTTATTCCGGTCGTGCGTATCGATGTGCCGATGCCTGTCGGCTATGCCACAATGGACTTTATACGTCAGATGGAGCTTTTGGAGCCTTTTGGAAAGGGAAATCCCAAGCCGGTTTTTGCAGAAAAATATTTTCGCATACTTAAAGCGCGTGTGATCGGAAAAAACCAAAATGTGCTGAAAATGCTTGTGACGGATGATTACCAGACGACCGCGGAAGCGATTTATTTTGGGGATATTCCGGCGTTTGAGCAATTTATTGCCGAAGAATTTGGAGAGGAGCAAAAGGCACAGATGTTTGCCGGAAAGCCGAATCATGTAGAGCTTGCCATGACCTATTATCCGGATATTAATGAATATATGGGGAAGGTATCGGTTCAGATCGTTGTGACAGGCTACTGCCATATACCGCGGAAGTAGGAAATTTTGGGAGAAAAGGCGTAGGCCCCGGTGATTTACTGTGTGGAAATATGGAAGCATCAGATGCTTTAAAAAACTGTCCGGATTGAAAATTGTGGATAATACAGGGCAGTCATGCCTCTGGGAGATCGTCTCTCAGAGGCATTTGTCCGTTAAAATATTTAGCTGTTGCCTGTGGGAAAGAATGGCCGGAGCGCTTCTGCAACTCCGGAAACCGGCATGGTCTGGAGCCAGATTTTGCCTGGGCCGGTAAGAACGGTATTAAAAAATCCCTCGCCGCCGAAAAACTTATTTTTTAACCCGCTGACCTGGCGAATATCGATCGAAACAGTGGACTCAAAGCCTGCAACATTTCCGGTATCAACGATGATCTCCTGACCCGGAGCCAGCTCATATTCGATCAGCTCTCCGTCAATCTCAGCAAACGCAATACCGCTGCCGGAAAGCCGCTGCATGATAAATCCCTCGCCGCCGAAAAATCCGGCTCCAAGCTTTTTGTTAAAATGGATGCTCAGTTCCACGCCGGCCTCGGATGCCAGAAAAGCTTTTTTCTGAAGGATCATGTTCTTATGGGGCGTAATCTCAATAGGAATGATCTTTCCGGGAAAGCTTGAGCCAAAAGCGATCATGCCGGTGCCGCGCTCGCTTGTATAGATATTCTGGAACATGCTTTCACCGGAAAATGCTTTTGAAAACATTTTTCCAAGTCCTCCCCCGTTAGTTTCCATGCGAATGTTCGGAGACTGCCATACCATAGACCCGCGCTCCGTGATCATCTGCTCACCGTTTTCAAGATAGCAGATAACGACAGGAAATGGCTGTCCTTTGATTTCGTATCTCATTATGTTACCCTCCTTGACAATATTTTCATATGCTTATTTTATCAAAACAAAGCTGCCCCGGCAACCCCAACTAAACAAAGTTGCCCCGGCACCCCCTAACTGCCCGCCCTTTAACAATCCAAAACCCGCCCGCCAAGATTCATCTTCCCTTTTTCCCTGTTTTGGTATATAATGTTCATTAGCAATGAGCCGGGCGCTGAGGAAAAACAGCCGCAGAGCTGCTGGCAGAGCTGCGGCTGTTTTGGACGAAGCATGCGGCGAAGCCGTGACCGAGTGCCGAAGGCACGAGGTTGCCCGGCGGGATGAAGTCGCCGGCAAGGCCGGGCGCGTGAGAAAACGGATAGGAAGGGCTGCAGTCAAGGCCGGGCACTTGTTTCATATTGATAAAAAGGAGCTTTTGGGATGAAAAAACTTGAAGATTATGTCGTAAGTATACCGGATTTTCCAGAAGAAGGAATTATATTCAGAGATATTACAACCGTGATCCAGGACCCGGACGGACTGCGTCTGGCTATTGACACAATGAGCGGATTTCTGGATGGCGTTGATTTTGATGTTGTTGTGGGGCCGGAAGCCCGTGGATTTATTTTTGGAATGCCGATCGCATATAAGCTGGGGAAAGGCTTTGTTGTAATCCGCAAGAAAGGAAAGCTCCCGAGAGAAACGGTGTCCCAGCAGTATGATCTTGAATATGGCACCGCAGAGGTGGAGATTCATAAGGATGCCATTAAACCGGGACAAAAGGTCGTCCTTGTGGATGATCTGTTGGCCACCGGCGGAACGATGGAAGCCAACATCCGGCTTGTGGAGCGCCTTGGCGGCGTTGTGGAAAAGGTTGTTTTTCTCATTGAGCTGGCAGGCCTTCACGGACGGGAACGGCTGGCGGGCTATCCTGTGGAATCGGCGATCATTTATGAGGGCAAGTAAAGGCAGACCAGACCGGCCTGAATAGATTTCTGGTTTTCCAAATAGATTTTTGGCCTAGGATATGAATCGTAAGGGCAAAGGGCCAGAGGAAAGTGGTGATAAATATGGCTTCTGAAAGAAATATGGCTTTGGAACATGAAAAAGTTGTGGATGTTAAAGTGATCGATGATGATCAGGACGAGGTTGTGCATACGCAGGACTTTACAGCACCCGAAGATTTGTTTAAACAGCTGATTGCCAGGATCAAAAAGTACCATCCGTCCACTGACATCAGCCAGATTGAAAAGGCGTATAAAATCGCAGATATGGCACATAAAGGACAGCTTCGCAAATCCGGGGAGCCGTATATTATCCATCCGTTAAGTGTTGCTCTGATCCTGGCGGACCTGGAGCTAGATAAGGAGACGATCGTCGGGGGTCTGCTCCATGATGTTGTGGAAGATACAGTGATGACCGATGAGCAGATCGAACAGGAATTTGGCAAGGAGGTCGCGCTGATCGTTGACGGTGTCACAAAGCTGGGGCAGCTGTCGTATTCCAAGGATAAGGTGGAGGTTCAGGCCGAAAATCTGCGCAAGATGTTTCTTGCTATGGCCAAGGACATCCGGGTGATCCTTGTAAAGCTTGCCGACCGCCTGCACAATATGCGCACCGCAAAGTACTGGTCGCCGGCCAAGCAGAAGGAAAAGGCCAGAGAAACACTGGATATTTATGCGCCCATTGCTCAGCGGCTTGGCATATCTAAAGTAAAGATCGAACTGGATGATCTGTCGCTGCGCTATCTTGAACCGGAGGTCTATTATGATCTTGCGGCAAAGATCGCCTCTAAAAAGAGCGAGCGCCAGGCGTATGTGGCGGCAATCGTAGATGAAGTGAGCGACTGTATGGAAAAGGGCGGCATCAAGGCGCAGATCAGCGGACGTGTGAAGCACTTTTTCAGTATTTATAAAAAGATGGTGAATCAGAATAAGACGCTGGAACAGATTTACGACCTGTTTGCCGTGCGTATCATCGTGGATTCCATTAAGGACTGCTATGCGGCGCTTGGGCTGATCCATGAAAAATATACGCCGATCCCGGGGCGCTTTAAAGATTACATTGCCATGCCAAAGCAGAATATGTATCAGTCGCTGCATACAACGCTGATCGGGCCGGAGGGACGGCCTTTTGAAATACAGATTCGTACGTTTGAGATGCACCGCACAGCGGAATATGGTATTGCGGCGCATTGGAAATATAAGGAAGACCCCAACGGTATCAATAATGAAAACCGTGAGGAGGCCAAGCTGACCTGGCTGCGCCAGATTCTTGAGTGGCAGCGGGATATGTCCGATAACAAGGAATTTATGAGTCTGCTGAAAAATGACCTGGACCTGTTTTCGGAGAGCGTTTACTGCTTTACGCCGGCAGGCGATGTAAAAAATCTTCCAAACGGTTCCACACCGATCGATTTCGCTTACAGTATCCACAGCGCTGTGGGTAACAAAATGGTCGGCGCGCGGGTCAACGGACGTCTCGTAAATATCGATTATAAGATTCAAAACGGCGACCGGATTGAAATCATTACTTCTCAAAACTCCAAGGGGCCGAGCCGCGACTGGCTGTCCATTGTCAAGAGCACTCAGGCCAAGAACAAGATCAACCAGTGGTTTAAGACCGAGTTTAAGGAAGAAAACATTATCCGGGGCAAGGAGCTGATCGATAAGTACTGCAAATCCAAGGCTTTGACGCTGAGCAATCTTACAAAACCGGAATATGTGGAAAAGGTGCTGCAAAAATATGGCTTTAAGGACTGGGATGCGGTCTGTGCGGCAATTGGACACGGCGGCCTTAAAGAGGGCCAGGTCATTAACAAGCTGCTGGATGAGTACAATAAAGAACACAAGAAGCTTTTGACGGATGCCCAGGTATTAAGTCAGATTTCTGAAAGCAGGGCAAGCTCAGCCAGTCCGCACAAGAAATCTAAAAGCGGGATCATTGTCAAAGGGATCGATGATGTGGCGGTGCGCTTCTCCAAATGCTGCAGCCCGCTTCCCGGCGATGAAATCGTAGGCTTTATTACCCGGGGACGGGGGATTTCGATCCACCGGACGGACTGTGTGAACATTATGAACATTTCCGAGGCGGACCGTGCCCGTCTGATCGATGCGGAGTGGCAGCAGGATGACGGTGCGTCCAGGGAGCTTTACAAGGCGGAAATCAATATTTACGTCCATGACGGCGTCGGTGTACTTGTGGAAGTGGCGAAGGTCTTTACGGAGCGTGAGATCAATGTGACGGCCATGCAGAGCCGGGCAGGCAAAAATCATACCGCAACGATTAACGTCTGTTTTGATGTGTCCGGCCGGACAGAGCTGACGAAAATTATCGATAAGCTGCGCTCTCTGGAGTGTGTATATGATGTGGAGCGTACCCGGGGATGATGCAAAAAACAATGAGATTAAAGGAGAACGGCCATGAAATTTGAAATGCAGTCGATGGTGCTTGGCATGGTTGGCACCAACTGTTATTTGCTGATAAATACGCAGACCCGGGAGACGGTGATTTTTGACCCGGGCGATGAGGGCGAGCGCATTGCCCGCTATATGGAGCGGGAAGGATTAAAACCGGCGGCTATATTACTGACCCACGGGCACTTTGATCATATAATGGGCGTTCCGGCGCTCGTTTCAAAATATGGGCTGCCGGTATATGTCCATGAAGAAGAAGCAGCACTGATGGCCGACCCGGCACAAAATGCATGTGCGATGATCGGCGCATCGGTGAGCCTTAAGGCGGACCGGCTGATCAAAGATAACGATGTGCTGACGCTGGCAGGGGCGGCGATCCGGGTGCTTTATACACCGGGCCATACAAAAGGCGGTGTCAGCTATTATATTGAGGACATTCACGCGGTAGTATGCGGCGATACTCTGTTTGAAGGCTCCGTAGGACGGACCGATCTGCCGACAGGCAGTATGGGGACGCTTATACGCTCCATCCGTGAAAAGCTGTTTGTGCTTGATGATGATGTAACTGTTTTGCCCGGACATGGCGGTCAGACGACGATCGGCTGGGAAAAACAGCACAATCCTTTTGTAAATTGAGGTAACGATATGATTGGACTTTTCATGAATCAGTCCAGCTATGAAAATGACATCCGGGCCCTGATGATGGCCTTTTTCCCAGGTGAGAAGATCGTTCTCGGGGAAGAAGCCGGCACATATCTGGTCCGGGTCATTTTTTCGCCGGACACTGTAAAAATCACACTGGAGGACGGACAGCAGGTACTTCGGGAACGCGAAGGCGCCTGCCGTTTTTCCGACTATAAGGCAGGAAAAAATGATTTAAAACGCGTTCTTTATGACTGCCTTTCGGATTATACCAAAAAACGCCTGCCCTGGGGAACGCTCACAGGTATACGCCCGGCAAAGCTTGCGTCCACCCTTATGTCTGAGGGCATGACTCTGCCGGAAATGTATGACTATTTTAAAAAAGAATATTACTTATCGGATGAAAAATTCAGGCTTTGTACCCGGGTGGCCCAAAACGAGGCCAGAATTTTGTCGGGCCTTAATTATCATTCGACTTACAGTTTATATGTCGGCATCCCTTTTTGCCCGACGATCTGCGCCTACTGCTCATTTTCCTCATTTCCGCTTTCGGCGTGGAAAAAGCGGGTGGACGACTATTTGAGCGCCCTGTTTAAAGAGCTGGATTATGTTGCCGGCTTTATAGAAAACCAGCAGCCTTTGACGCTTTACATGGGCGGTGGAACGCCGACATCCCTGACAGCATCACAGATGGACCGGCTGCTCCATAAGCTGTCATCGATCTATGATTTTTCAAAAATACGGGAGATCACCATTGAAGCCGGACGCCCGGACAGTATCACCCGTGAAAAGCTTCAGGTTATTAAGTCCTATGGGATTGACCGTATTTCGATCAACCCCCAGACGATGAAGCAGGAGACGCTTGATCTGATCGGACGCCGCCATACGGTAGAGCAGATTCGGGAAGCATTTGCCATGGCCAGGGATGTCGGGTTTGGCAACATTAATATGGATCTGATCGCCGGACTTCCCGGAGAGACGCTGGAAGACATGGAAGCGACACTTGATGAGATCAATAAGCTGCGGCCGGACAGTATGACGGTTCATTCGCTGGCGATTAAGCGTGCCGCCTATATGAATAAGAACCGGGAGGCGTTTGAAAGGACGCCTCAGGAAGTGGTCAATGCAATGATCGGGACTTCTTTTAAGCACGCACTGGATATGGGGATGGAGCCGTACTATCTTTACCGGCAGAAAAACATTGCCGGAAATCTGGAAAATGTAGGCTACGCCCGGCCGGGCTGCGAAGGCCTTTATAATATTCTTATTATGGAAGAAAAGCAGACGATCGTGGCTGCCGGAGCCGGAGGCTCTACAAAGGTCGTTATTCCCGAAAAGAACCGGATCGAGCGCATTGAAAATGTAAAAAATGTAAAGGACTATATTGAGCGGATCGATGAAATGATCGACCGGAAACGACAATTTCAATATAAAGAGGACAAACGATGAATAAAGAACAAAAAGAAGCTTCTTTCGTACGCACCCGTGCACTTTTAGGCGCTGAGGCGATGGATACATTGGCCCGTGCGCGGGTTGCAGTGTTTGGCATCGGCGGCGTGGGCTCCTTTGCAGCGGAAGCGCTTGTGCGCAGCGGTGTGGGACATATCGATATTATTGATAATGACCGGGTTTGCCAAAGCAATCTGAACCGGCAGATACTGGCACTTCACAGCACTCTTGGGCGCTTAAAGGTGGAAGTAATGGAGGAGCGGATGAAGGATATTCACCCTGAGGTATGCGTTCACGCATGGGATGTTTTTGTAGATGATACGACCATTGACCGCTTTCCCTTTGCCAATTACGATTATGTGATCGATGCCATTGATACCGTTACGTCCAAGCTTTTGCTGATTGAGCGGGCACGGGCCGCGCATGTGCCGGTCATCAGCTCTATGGGGGTAGGCAATAAGCTATATCCGGAGCGGCTTCAGATTACAGACATTTCAAAAACAAGCGTGTGCCCTCTGGCCAGAGTGATGCGCAGAGAACTGAAAAAACGCGGCATTCATAAAGTAAATGTATTATTTTCTGATGAGGTACCTGTAAAGCTTCAGGAAGACCCGGGAAATGATGCCCATGCGCTTAATTCCAAGCGGGTATCGCCGGGCAGTATTGCCTTTGTGCCGTCGGTTGCCGGCCTGATGATTGCCGGCGAAGTGATTCGGACACTGGCCGGTATTAAATGAGTGTCATCGGATACGGTCATCGGATATGGTTGCCGGATGATGAGAGAAGCTGTCGGCCCGTGTCGATGGATCATTGTTGCGTATGCGTCCGTTGTGGGATATAATACAGTTATCACAACGTTTTGTGATGATGTGTTTCTTTTCTTGATTGATTTTCTTTGGCCGGATCGGCCGTTTTTCCGGAACAGACTGAGCAGGTCTAAAATTTTTCCTTGTAACCGCTCGCATGCGCAGCATTTGATAGCGGGACGCGGAGCAATGATTGTCCGCCTTTCCGCAGATGATCCCCGGTTTCGGGCAGATAGGAGCGATGAGTAATGAGTACTGCAAATCCCCCGTTGGATTATAATGCTTTTAAAAGCTATATTCAGATGCATATCAAAGACTGTATTGAAGAACAGATACCGGAATGTAAGATTACAGAGGTGTGTGTGTTCCCGGCAATTAAAAATAATGACACATGCTATGAAGCGATGCAGCTTTTTGAGGAAGAGGGGCATAGCCCGCTGATCTATATGGATTCCCTGTACGATGAATACAGACATGGCAGGTCTTTGGACAAAATCATGGAGACCGTAGCCTGTGACTATGCCCAGGTGCGCAGCCAGGAAAATATGGCTGCACCTGAAGTATGGAAATCGTTTGCGGCTGTGAAGGACCGGCTGATTTTCAGACTGGTCAACCGGGAAAAAAACAGCTGTTTTCTGGAGCACTGTCCCTATCGCGGGGTGCTTGATCTTGCCGTCAGCTACCGTGTGCTTACTTCCCGGATGGAAAGCGGTATTGCAACATTGATGGTGACCAATACGATGATGGACGGCTGGGGCGTGACCGAGCAGGCACTTTATGATCTGGCGGTTGAAAATACGATGCGCCTTTTTCCCGCCTGCCTGAAAACGATGCGCGAGCTTGCTGACGAGGGCCTTGAGCAGGCCTGTGAAGCCCGGGGAGATACACTGGATATGGAAAAGGTTTTTGATCTTGAGCTTTTTGTTGCGACGAACAGCTGCGGTGTGAACGGGGCATCCGTTATTTGCTATCCGGGCTTTTTAGCATCGGTGGGGAAAACGTTGAACAGTGATTTTTTTGTGCTGCCAAGCTCGATTCATGAGGTCATTCTCCTTCCTGCATGGGAAGGCGTTACAGGCAAAGCGCTGTCAAAGATCGTCTCCGGAGCTAATGCCGGTATCGTGGCCAAAGATGAGTTTTTATCCGATTCCGTCTATTATTATTGTATTCAAAATGACGAAATAAAAAAATGTTCTGGACAAACCGGAGAGAACTTGCTACAATAAGCATTAACCAGTGAAAGCGATGATGGAGAGAGTAAACTGTACCGGATGCTCACAGAGAGAGCGGTCACGGCTGAAAGCCGCTTAAGCAGCGTGCAGATGAAGGACACTCCTGAGCGATCTGTCAAAGCAGATACGGCCAATCACCGTTACAAGATTCAAGTTGGAATAATTGTCCTCAGACATATTATTCAAACAGGGTGGCACCGCGGGTAAACTCGTCCCTGACAATGGATTTGTCAGGGACTTTTTTTCCGTTAAAAACATTTAAAAAACATTTTATATTGCTGTTTAAAAAAGAAAAAGGAGTATTTATATGGCAGAGTCAATGATGGGCTTAAAGCGCAGCCATCGCTGTACCGAGGTTTCCACAGCCAATATCGGCCAGGAAGTAACGGTTATGGGATGGGTTGCGAAAAGCCGCAATAAAGGCGGCATTATTTTTGTGGACCTCAGGGACCGTTCCGGAATCCTTCAGGTCATTTTTGAAGATGGAAAGATCGCGCCGGAGCTTTTTGAAAAGGCAGCAAAGCTGCGCAGTGAGTTTGTAATTGCGGTAACCGGGCGCGTGGAGGCACGGCAGGGAGCGGTCAACGAAAATCTTGCGACCGGCGCCATTGAGGTGCGTGCCGATGGCCTTCGTATTTTATCAGAATCGGAGACACCGCCGTTTCATATTGAAGAAAACAGTAAAACAAAGGAAGAATTGCGGTTAAAGTACCGCTATCTCGACCTGCGCCGGCCGGACCTGCAAAGGATTCTTATGCTGCGCAGCCGTGTGGCCGGTATTGTCCGCCAGTTTCTCGCAGAGGAAGGCTTTTTGGAGATTGAGACGCCGATGCTTACAAAAAGTACGCCGGAGGGAGCCAGAGACTACCTTGTGCCAAGCCGTGTGCATCCGGGTAATTTTTACGCCCTGCCTCAGTCACCGCAGCTTTTCAAGCAGCTTTTAATGGTGGCCGGCTATGACCGGTACTACCAGATCGTAAAGTGCTTCCGTGACGAAGACCTGCGCGCAGACCGTCAGCCGGAATTTACCCAGATCGATATGGAGCTTTCCTTTGTGGATGTGGACGAGGTCATTGATGTAAACGAGCGTTTGCTGGCCCGTCTGTTCAAAGAAATTTTAGGGATAGAGATTCATCTTCCGATCCAGCGGATGACCTGGCAGGAAGCGATGGACCGTTTCGGTTCCGACAAGCCGGATACCCGTTTTGGCATGGAGCTGTGCGACGTTACAGAGGTTGTAAAAAACTGCGGTTTCGGCGTATTTACCGGAGCCATCGCAAACGGCGGCAGCGTCCGGGGTATTAATGTGAAAGGTCAGGGCGGTATGCCCCGCAAAAAGATCGATGCGCTGACGGCATTTGTCAAAGATTATGGTGCGAAAGGTCTGGCCTATGCGGCAATCCAGCAGGACGGTACGGTGAAATCATCGTTTGCCAAATTTATGAGCCCGGAAGATATGGATGCCCTGATCAGGGCTATGGACGGTGCCGCAGGCGACCTTCTGTTATTTGCGGCAGATAAAAATAAAGTTGTATATGATTCCCTTGGCGCTTTGCGTGTGGAGCTGGCGCAGCAGCTTGGGCTTCGCGACACAGATACTTACAATTTCCTGTGGATTACCGAGTTTCCGCTGCTTGAATGGTCTGATGAGCAGGGCCGTTACACGGCGATGCATCATCCATTTACAATGCCTATGGAAGAAGATATAAAGTATCTGGATTCCGATCCCGGACGGGTGCGTGCCAAGGCCTATGATATTGTGCTTAACGGCACAGAGCTTGGAGGCGGCAGCGTTCGTATCCATCAGAATCATATCCAGGAAAAGATGTTTGAAGTTCTCGGATTTTCAAAGGAAGAGGCTTACGAGCGCTTTGGCTTCCTTCTGAATGCGTTTAAATATGGCGTTCCGCCTCATGCCGGACTGGCTTATGGTATGGACCGTCTGATCATGCACATGGCACATACAGAAAATATCCGCGACGTGATTGCTTTCCCGAAGGTGAAGGATGCGTCCTGCCTGATGACCGATGCGCCGAATGTGGTGGATCAAAAGCAGCTTGATGAGCTGGGAATTTCCATTAACGCAGATGCTGTGTCTAAGGCGGCAGAGCAGGAATGATCGACCGCGGAGTGCGTCTATGATTGACAGTGTCTGGAAATTTCTGATCGCCTACGGGCTGTTGGTTAATCTGTGCGGCTTTATGCTGTGCGGCCTGGACAAGCGCCGGGCTGTAAAAAAACAGTGGCGGGTGCCGGAAAGGCGGTTTTTCCTTCTGGCATTTTTAGGCGGAGGCCCCGGTATTCTTGCCGGCATGTATACGTTCCGCCACAAAACAAAACATAAAAGCTTCACCGCAGGTATACCGGCAATCATGATTGCAGAATGTATTTTATGCGGTGTTCTTTGGTGGCTGTGCGGCACTTTTTTTGCCGGCGGCCGGTAGAAGGCAGGGATTTTTTGGCTGCGCATGAGGGCGGCTGGCTAAGGCTGTTTATGAAGGCGGCAG
>CASFBR010000015.1 GCA_949292795.1 uncultured Eubacteriales bacterium | reverse complement strand
TTCGGTCTTTTTATGGCTTCTCCAGCTTTTTTTCATTCTTTTTTTCATTTAAAAGCTCGTCCAAAAGCTTCAAAAACTTCCTAAGCGACGGTGTCAGCGAGCTTTTTAAATAAGCAGCGCCATAGGAAAATTCCGGCGTATCTTCCACCGGAATATAACAAAGCCCTTCGGTATGCGTCCCCGGAATATCCGGCAAAATAGCAAAGGCATAGCCGGAAGCTACAAGCGTCTGAACAACCTCCATCTGGTCGCACAAAAACAATTCCTCTGCCCGCCGCCCGGACATTAAATGGCCCTGAAGCTGTAAAAAACGCTCCGGATAAACCGTTCTCGGGCAGGTCGCCATCCGCCCGGCATTTTGCAGCTCCTTCATTGTCAAAGAAGTCCTCCCGGCCAGAAGATGTGTCGTGGAGCAGGCGCATACGACCGGGCATCTGAAAAATTCCCGGTAATCGGCCTTCGGCGGCGCACTGTCCCGGAAGGTAAAGATTACCTGCACCTCTTCCTCCTCCAGAAGATTATCCAGGGAAGCAAACGGCACAAGGCGCACCGCCGGGACAAGCATCGGCATCGACTGGCGCAGCCGCTCCAGAAGCGGCGTTAGAAGCTTCAGCTCCAAAAAGTTGCGGCAGCCTATACCAAGCCGCACCGACAGACTTTCCTGAAACTCCTGCACCCTGGCTCTGGACAGCGCCGACAGCTTCAAAAGCTCCTGCGCATACTGCACATACATCATCCCTGCACGGGTCAGCCGCACACTCTTGCTTGTGCGCAAAAACAGTTTCACACCAAGCTCGTCCTCCAACGTACTGATCTGGTGACTGACTGCCGGCTGGGTAATCTGAAGCTGTCCTGCTGCACGGGAAAAATTAAGATAATTGGCTACAGCCATAAAACATTCCAGCTGTGTTGTATTCATTAAACCGTTCATTCCCCTTTCTTATTAACAATATCTATAAAATTTTTTTATTGATTATAACATATTTGAATTTCACATACAAGGAAACTTATGGTATAAATAATAAGAGCTTAAATAGTTCACATCCTAACAAATAACTAACTATGTATTATGCAATCGAGGTGAGTCACATTCTATGGAAAATGATATGGATTACAGTTCGATGATCCATGAACACCGGAAAATCGGTATCCAACTGGAATATCTGACCAGCAAAGCACTGGCCCATCTGGGCTTTACTGCGGTTCAGGCACATATACTGCTGTATATTCTTGACCATCCTGAAGGAACTTCCCTGACTGCGATCCGGCAGGAAATGGGCGGCTCCATGTCCGCGCTCTCCTGTCTGATGAAGCGCCTGAAAAAAAACGGTTATGTCCGGGTTGAGCAAAAGCCGGGAGACGACCGCAGCAAGCTTTTGTTTGGCACAGAAAAAGGGATTTCCGCAAAGCCTGCATTAAGGCAGACAATGGAGCAGGCAAGCCGTCAGATTTTTGAAGGTTTTTCGCAAGCCGAGCTTCAGGAGCTTGACCGATTTCAAAAAAAATTGCTGGATAATCTTTCACAATATGCCAGTCATCAGCAGCTAGGAGGTAGTATCAAGTGAGAAACGTTTTGCATCAGCTCAAACAGTACAAGAAAAACACCTTTTTGTGTATCGGACTGACAACACTGGAAGTCATTATGGAAATCCTGCTTCCCTTCGTCACGTCTCTGATCATCGACCAGGGCCTTGAAGCCCAGAATATGCCGGCCGTTTACCGGTACGGTATTCTGATGATCGTTTGCGCAGCCCTTGGGCTTGTTTTCGGAGCCCTTGGCGGACGTTATGCCGCCAGCGCTTCCGCAGGCCTGTCTGCCAATCTTCGTGAAGCCATTTACCGCAACATTCAGACCTTTTCCTTTTCAAACATTGACAAGTTCAGTGTTCCAAGCCTTGTCACCCGTATGACAACAGATATTACAAACGTTCAGTTTGCATTTATGATGGTCATCCGTGTCGCTGTGCGCGCTCCGCTAAACCTGATCTTCAGCTTTGCCATGTGTATGATCATCAGCCCGCACTTAAGCAGCATGTTTCTGATCGCTGTTGCCTTCCTCGTGATCGTCATCGGAACAATCATGGTTGTGACCTTAAAAATCTTCAATCAGGTATTCCGCCGCTACGACGATCTTAACGCCAGCGTCCAGGAAAATGTTTCCGCCATCCGCGTTGTCAAAGCCTTTGTCCGCGAGGAGCACGAAAATGTCAAATTTTCCAAAGCCTCAAAGATGCTTTACGATCTGTCCGTGAAGGCCGAAGGACTTCTCGCCTTTAATAACCCGGCTATGATGGTTGCCGTTTATTTCTGCATCATCTCCGTCTCCTGGTTTGGCGCCAAATTTATCGTAGGCGGTTCCATGAGCACCGGCGATCTGACCAGTCTTTTCAGCTACATTATGTCTCTGCTGATGAGCCTGATGATGCTGTCCATGGTCGTTGTTATGATCAGTATGTCTCTGGCCAGCGTACGCCGTATCAGCGAGATTCTCAATGAAAAACCGGATATTACCGACCCTGAACAGCCGATCATGGCCGTTCCTGACGGACGTATCGATTTTAACCATGTGAACTTCTCCTACAAGCACGGCAGCGGGAAAAATGCCCTCGCAGATATTGACCTTCACATTAAAAGCGGAGAGACAATCGGTGTGATTGGCGGTACCGGTTCCGGCAAGAGCTCGCTCGTCAATCTGATCTGCCGTCTTTACGATGTGGACGACGGTTCCGTCTGTGTCGGCGGCAACGATGTGCGCAGCTATGATACCGAGGTTTTGAGAAATCAGGTGTCGGTTGTGCTTCAGAAAAACACCCTCTTTTCAGGGACGATCCTTGAAAACCTCCGCTGGGGCAATCCGGACGCCACCGATGAGGAGTGCATCAAAGCCTGCAAGGCTGCCTGCGCCGATGAATTTATCGACCGTATGCCCGATGGCTACAATACCCGTATCGAGCGGGGCGGCGCCAATGTTTCCGGCGGCCAGAAGCAGCGTCTTTGTATCGCCAGAGCGCTTTTGAAAAAGCCAAAGGTACTGATCCTTGACGACTCCACCAGCGCCGTGGACACCGCAACGGATGCCAGCATCCGCGCCGCCTTTGCCCGCGAGATACCCGGCACCACAAAGATCATCATCGCTCAGCGTGTATCCAGCGTACAGTCCGCAGACCGTATCCTTGTGCTTGACAATGGCCGTATCAATGCCTTTGACACCCACGAGAATCTGCTTAAGACGAATGAAATTTATCAGGACATTTACACATCTCAGCTTCAGGGCGGCGGCGACTTCGATCAGCCCGCTTAAATTAAGGAGGTTGCACTATGAACGAAAAGAAACAAAGCCCTGCGGTGCGCTCCAGCGCCACACTGCTCAAACGTGTCATTAAGACAATGCTTCATTACTATAAATTCAGCTTTTTGCTTGTCATTGTCTGTATCATTATTACAGCTATTGCCACTGTTGTGGGCTCCACCTTCTCGCAAAAGCTGGTTGACAATTATATTACGCCTATGCTGCGTGACGGCACCGATCTTTTCGGAGAGCTCGCCCGCGATATTTTCCGCCTTGTATGCATCATGGCTCTGGGCGTTATTACGGCATTTTCCTATACCCGCATCATGGTTAATGTCAGCCAGGGAACGATGCGCAACCTGCGTAACGAGCTGTTTCGCCGCATGGAGGCGCTCCCCATTAAATATTTTGATACCCATGCTCACGGCGATATTATGTCTGTCTACACCAACGATATTGATACATTAAGACAGCTTTTAAGCCAGAGTATTCCCCAGATCATTAACTCTCTGTTTTCCATGACAGCTACGCTGATCACCATGATCATCCTCAATCCGGCGCTGACTGTAATCTCTTTGCTCACCGCCGTTGCGATGCTTCTGGTGACGAAAAATTTCTCGCGCCTGTCCGGTAAATATTACATCCGCCAGCAAAGAGACCTCGGCGCTGTCGATGGCTTCATTGAGGAAATGATGGATGGTCAGAAGGTTGTAAAGGTATTCTGCCATGAGCAAAAGGCGATCGATGATTTTCATAAAATCAATGAGCAGCTCCGGCACAGCACCGACAAGGCCAACGGCTACGCCAACCTGCTCATGCCGATCAATGCCAATATCGGCTGGCTCAGCTATGTTGTCGTGGCAATCGTAGGCGCAGCCCTCGGTATCAACGGACTGGCAGGCGTCACCTTAGGTACCGTCATCACCTTCCTCGGCCTGAATAAAGCATTCACAAACCCCATCACTCAGGTCAGCCAGCAGGTCAACTTTGTTGTCAACGCCGCAGCCGGCGCTCAGCGTGTATTCGACCTGATGGACACTACTCCGGAAGCCGATGAGGGCTATGTGGAGCTTGTCAATGCAAAAATCGACAAGGACGGCAACATTACGGAATCTAAAGAGCGCACGAACCTGTGGGCATGGAAGCATCCGCACAAGGCAGAGGGCACCGTCACCTATACAAAGCTTGAAGGCGGCGTCGTGTTCGACGATGTGGATTTTGGATATGATGAAAATAAAATTGTCCTGCACAATATCAGCCTGTGGGCCAAGCCGGGACAAAAGATCGCATTTGTCGGCGCTACCGGCGCCGGAAAGACGACCATTACGAACCTGATTAACCGTTTTTATGATATTGCCGACGGAAAAATCCGTTACGACGGCATCAATATCAATAAGATTAAAAAGCCGGATTTGCGCCGCTCCCTCGGCATGGTGCTTCAAGATACTCATCTGTTTACCGGTACGGTTATGGATAATATCCGCTACGGAAAGCTTGACGCCACCGACGAGGAATGTATCAAAGCGGCCAAGCTTGCCAATGCGGATGGATTTATCCGCCGTCTCCCCGATGGCTACGACACAATGCTCACCGGTGACGGCGCCAACCTAAGCCAGGGCCAGCGTCAGCTCCTTGCCATTGCCCGCGCCGCTGTGGCCGATCCGCCGGCACTGATTCTTGATGAAGCGACATCCTCCATTGATACCCGTACCGAAAAGCTTGTCCAGGACGGTATGGATGCCCTGATGAAGGGCCGCACGACCTTTGTCATCGCCCATCGTCTCTCCACGGTACAAAACTCCGACTGTATCATGGTTATGGAACAGGGCCGCATCATCGAGCGCGGTACGCACGATGACCTGATCGCCAAGAAGGGAAAATATTATCAGCTCTATACCGGAAACTTTGCAGAAAATCCGGCATAAGCCTGTACTTTGCCCAATATCCGGCATAAATCAACCGGCATCCGGCATAAGTATATTTTCCTGCCAGATAACAAAGAGTTCCGCCTGCGGAACTTAAGCGCCAAGCGCGGTCGCTTCAGCGACAATTTTCTTATCGCGCGCGTGCGCATCTTAAGCGAAGCTTTTTTATTGCATAGGAACGCAGTTTCCTATACAATAAAATAAGCCTTATATTGAGGCTGCGCCCGCCGGGCGCGCCTTCAATATAAGGCATTTTTTTATCCATATTTTATCCATATAAAAGTGATCCGACAGTATTTTTATCCCTCCAGCAGCCTTAAAAGCTCGTCACGGCTTAAACGCGTATCGGCGCTCTGCCGCCCTTCGATGACATTTTCTGCCAGCCTTGCCTTATCTGCCTGAAGCTTTAAAATCTGTTCCTCGATCGTATTTTTTGTCACCAGCTTCAGCACGGTCACGACCTTCTTCTGTCCAATACGGTGCGTACGGTCTGTGGCCTGGTTTTCCGCCGCCACATTCCACCAAGGATCATAATGAATGACCATGTCTGCCGCTGTAAGATTTAAGCCGGTGCCGCCGGCCTTCAAAGAAATGAAAAACACCGGATATGCCCCGGTCTGAAACTGCTCTACCATCCGCCGGCGCTGTTCCTTTGTGCTCCTTCCGGACAGATAGAGAAAATCGCCCCTGGGCTTCCAGGCACTAACGAGCTTTTCCAGCATCGATGTAAACTGAGAAAACACAAGTATTCTGTGGCCCGAAGCCACAGCGCTGTCGATCAGCTCCATACATGTATCAAGCTTTCCGGAGCTGCCCTTATACCCTTCCAGGCATAAATCCGGCGCGCAGCAAACCTGCCGCAGCCTTGTAAGCTGCGCAAGAATCTGTATCTGCTCCTGCTTAAACGCCGCATCGCTTGTCTTTTCCAGCTGCTCCATCAGCCGGCTGGCCATGGCGCGGTAAATACGCTCCTGTTCCGCCTCCATCCTGACATAAACCGTTTTTTCCAGCTTATCGGGCAGGTCTTTCAAAACATCCTGCTTGCGCCGCCGCAAAATAAACGGCGTCACCATCCGTTTCAGCCGTTCCATAACCTGATCATCCCCGCCGTCAACCGCCGGGCGCTCAAAGGTTTGGCGAAACTTCGGATAAGTATACAAATAGCCCGGCATGATAAAATCAAAAATACTCCACAGATCGCTCAGCCGGTTTTCAATCGGCGTTCCTGTCAGGGCAAAGCGCAGAGGCGCCGGGATCATTTTCACACATTTTGCTGCCTGGGTGACCGCGTTTTTAATGTACTGCGCCTCATCAAGCACCATGCATCCAAAGGACTGATTTTTGTAAGCATCCACATCCCGCTTTAAAAGATCATAGGATGTAATGACAATATCCGCATCCCCGGCCGTTTCAAGCTGCCGTTCTCTCAGCCCGGCAGCCCCGGCCACCACCACGGTTTTAAGTCCGGGGGTAAACCGCTCTGCCTCACTCTCCCAGTTATATACAAGAGATGCCGGACATACGATCAGCGTCTTTACTTTCTGGAATGTGATAAACGTAAGCATCTGCAGAGTTTTTCCAAGCCCCATATCATCCGCGAGAATACCGCCAAGCCCGTAAGCGGCCAGTGTGCAGAGCCACCGAAAGCCATCCTCCTGATATTTGCGCAGGGATGCCGCCACACCCTCCGGCACATCAAAATCACTGTCTGTATAATCCTTCATTTCCCGGATCATTTTCCGAAAGCTCTTATCGCGGTACACATCACTGGCGCCCTCAATATTTTGAATCGCCGCATCTACATAACCGGCACGGTACAGCGGCACGGTCACCGTCCCCTGTGCCAGCGCACCGGTATCGAACTCAAGGCCTTCAGCCAGCTCCTTAAGCAGACTCAGACCGCCGCCATCCAGCCGTACCATATCGCCGTTTTTCAAACGGTAATAATGCTTTTTGTTCCGGTATGCGGCCAGCACGCCGGCGATCTCCGATGGCTCCATGAGATCATTTTTAATATCCAGCTCCAGCAGATGACTGCGGATGCGAACCCCAATAGACACCTTCGGCGCCGGATAAAAACGAATGCCTTTAAGTGTCTCGTCCACATACACCTCACTAAGCTGCTGCATCCTGGGAATACCCTCAGCCATAAGCTCAGCGGCAGTCTCCTCGCTGTCGCAGTACAGCGTATATGTCCGCTTTGCCGCTGCCAAAGTGCCTCCCGGTACCGCACCCCATTCCTGCCCTGCACCGCTTTCCGGTACAGTGCTGCTTCCTGGTACAGTGCTGTTTTCCTGCGCTGTGCTGTCAAAATATTCTCCGATAATCTGCTTAAGCTCATATTCCGCAGATACATCCCGGTACTCCGCGCCCCCGTTACCATACAGATCAAACGTCTGACCGCCCACAAGCACCTCCGCCCGAAGCAAAACACGCCATGCGTCCCCGCTATCCAGAGCCAGGTACACCTTCATTACAGCCTCCTCCGGCATGTATTCTGAAAAGTCCAGATTTTCCACAGAAACATCCATTAATCCCTGCAATGCCGGCAGCATCGTCCTGCAAAATCGCCGGTAATCCTTCGTATTCAGATACAGCGGGTGCACTGCTGTCACATAACCGGTATAGCCTGCCCCCAGCGCCTCAAGCAGCGGCCAGACAACATTTTTAAAATCCGGGCTGCACTTATAAATCGTATGCTCGGTCACCACAAACAGCGACGTGTTGCCGGTCATTCCAAAAACCGGCTCTGCCAGCAGCCGGGCGCCGCCCTTTTCTCCGCGTATATTTAAGGTCAGCTGCGGGTCTGCGTCCGTCACATGATATGTATCGCCGGAAATATCTATATCCTCACCAATGACAATATCCATACAGCGTTCCAGACCGTAGCCATTGAGGCTGATCTGGCGAAAACTGTTATTATGGTAGGACGTGCTGTACGCGTCAAAGCTTTTCAGATTAAACTGCACTTTTAAGACATCCCGCATGGCATCGAGCCATTTTAGCGCTCTTGGCGTAAATACGGTGCGGTCGTGGACAAAGCTTAAATATTTTCCATAGGAATATTCTGATAAATGATCCATTGCATTGAGCACGGACGCTATATTTTTCACAATATATTTTCTCTGCGCACCGATTTTAAACTCCACTTTTAAAGAACCATTATAATTCATTGAAAACTGCGGGATAAAGTCAATATCTGCTTTATAGCCTTCAAAAATATAGCCCCGCCCCCGCCGTTCAGAGTTCTCCATAAGCATCTCAAGGGCAGCGCTCGTCAGCTTTTCCTTTTCTCTTACTTTGCGCGTTTCGTCAAGAAACAGCTCCTGTCCGGATGCCGCGCCGAACGCTCCGTCCCCGGCATCATCCTGTTCACTTTGATATTGCAGTGCCAGCGCTACGCAATGCTTGCACATGCCATAGTAATTATTATAGGCCGGACATTCACATTCATAGTCAATGATCGTATCTTCTCGGCTTATAGTCACCTGACTGTGATACCATTTTGAACCGCTTCCTTTCACCTGACCGAAAACCGTGATCTCATCATCATCATTCCAGTAAGGGTCATCGGATGCATCTGTAATGCTCAGTGACCGGCAGCTATGGCTTGCAAAAAGCTGCCAGCCTCTTTGATAGGTTGTTGAAAAACAATGCGCCTTGATCTTGGCCCTTGTCAGCATTTTTATCGCTCCTGTCTTTATATACATTATCTTATAGACACTGTCTCATATATACTGTTTTATACGGCATCGTCTGATAGACGTTATCTTAACAGAATATGGCTTCTATGGTGAGTATATCAAAGTACCGATAAAAATGCAAAAGCTGTTTCTCCAATATCTATCCAAAATAGCGCGCCAGCACGCCAAGAAAACGCCCCACAGCCATCGCAGCTATCACAAAAGCCGTCCCGGTCTTTAAATTTATCCGTCTGAAAAATACCGGAAAAGCATCCAGTATTTCTGCGATCGCTCCCGTAAGGCAGCCGGTAAAAATCCCGCAAAACAGCCCGGTACATAAAAGGCCGGCCGCTCCGGCGGGCACCGGCACGCCATAAAGCCACAAAAGATTTCCCATAATCCCGCCGGCAATAAAGCATGTTTCATACCAATGGATCGCCGATGCCGTCCGGGTAACCTGAGCCAGCCGTGTGATGATCCCAAGCGTCGCAATAAACGCAAAAAGCCCGGCGGACACAGCGATCCCGGCACAAAAACCGACAACGGCCTGCCCGGCCGCAAAAAGCGCCGCCATCAGCTGCGCCGCCCGCTGCCCGGGCCTTCATCCACTTCCTGCGGCGACGCGTTGCCCGAGCTTTCATGCGCTTCCTGCGGCGGCGCACTACCCGGGCCTTCATCCGCTTCCCGCGGCGCACTGCCCGGGCCTTCGGCGTTTTTCTCAGCCGCAGGGCTTCGTACGATCACCGCGCCGGTCCGGGACGCCTCTTTCATCCATGTATTGTCCATGTCTGTCTCAAACTTTTCCATTTCAATTTCCATAGGCGTCGGCTCCTTTCTTTGGCGGCGCCGGCCAAAATGATTAAAAAACAAAATAATGCCAACAGCAACGCCCGCTGCGTAAGCAGCTTCCAGTATTCCCGGCGCCATGCGCTCACTTCCGGTAAGCACCGTATAAAGCCGGTCAAAGACACCATTAACATCCACATCCTCGTTGTATGTCATAATAGCAAAAATACTTCCGAAAAATGTGATCATCGTCACCATGACGATCCTGGCTGCTGTCGCCCCCAAATGCTGCTTTGGCCGGGAACGCGCAAGGATCAGTTCACCGGCGCCGATATTACAGACCGTCACCGGCTGTCCGGCCTGCCGGTCGATGCAGGCCACCAGCGCCATTGCTGAAATAACATAGCGCGTTTCATCGTCCGGCTTAAGCTCCATAAATACAAGCGCTTCAAGACGCTTCTGCAAAGCCTCATCCCGGCAGTAAACATCGGCCACATCCCCGATGCATACCGCCTCATGATCCACCTCGCAGGACGATTCCGGCTGTATATAAACACGGATCATACAAGAACGGCTCCGATATAATCCGGCAGTGCGCTTCCTTTGCCAAAAAGCAGCCGGCATCCCCCAAAAATCGCCAGACCGATAATGATTAACGCCAAAACCTTTAAAACGACCGCCGCATGTTTTTTATATTCCATAGCCAGGCCCCTTTCACATGTACTTTCATTATGCCTTATTATTCCTTATTATTCCTTGTGCTGTGCCGGATTATGCATAAAATAGCGCTCCTATTCCGGAAATTTCATCCGTATGCCCCGTAGTATCCTTTTCTCCAGCCTTGACACCTGCACCTGGGAAATCCCCAGCTTTCTGGCGATCTGGGATTGTGTTTTCTGCTCAAAATACCGCCATATAATAATCTTTTTTTCCTCATCATTCAGCCCGGACAGCATATCCCGCACAAGAAAACGGTTCAGCACAGCCTCATTTTCGTCGCGGGTATCCTCCAGCCGGTCCATCAGCTCAATGCTGCTGCCATCCCCCTGATAAACCACCTTGTGCAGCGACTCTACCTGAGCGCCGGACATCATCGCCGCCACCACATCCTCTGCTGAAAGTCCGGTTTCCTTCGCAAGCTCTGCCGGGGTCGGTTCCCGGCCAAGCCGTTCCGCCAGCTTTACGCAGCATTTTCTTACGAGGCCCGCATGGTCTTTAATCGTGCGGCTGACCTTGATCATCCCGTCATCCCGCAAAAAACGCCTGATCTCCCCGGTGATCATCGGCACGGCGTATGTGGAAAACCGCACATCATAAGCATCGTCAAAATAATCCACGGCCTTCATCAGTCCAATGGTGCCAACCTGAAACAAATCCTCCGGCTCGTAGCCCCTTCCGCCAAACCGGCGGACAATGCTCCATACAAGGCCGACATTTTCTTCAATTAAAGTGTTCCTGGCCTCTTTATCTCCCTTCTGTGCCCGTTTTAAAAGCTCAAGAACCCGATCCATAGGCCAATACCTATAACGCCTCATCCACAGCGGCTTCCCGCCCGATGAGCTTTTCCATCACAATACGCGTTCCCTTTCCCGGCGTTGACTCCACACTCAGGCTGTCCATAAACGCTTCCATAAAGGCAAACCCCATGCCGGACCGTTCAAGCTCCGGGCGGGTCGTATACAGCGGTTCCATCGCCTTTTCAATATCCTCAATGCCAACTCCATAGTCTATGATCTCCACAGTCACAGCGTCGCCTTCCCTCCGGCAATTCATATAGATTTTTCCCGGCCCCTGATTGTACCCGTGGATCACGCAGTTCGTGACCGCCTCCGATACCGCGGTTTTAACGTCCGCAAGCTCGTCCATCGTCGGATCCAGCTCCATGATAAAGGCCGCCACAGCCATGCGTGCAAACGCCTCATTTTCCGAACGGCTGTCAAAAATAAGGGACACTTCATTGGTAATCATCGCGTTTGAACCATCCATCTTAAACATCCTCCTCCCAATATTTTATAAATGGCTGAGCGCCTCATCCAAATCCTCATATTCATACACAAGCTTATACAGGCCGGAAATCTCAATCAGCTTGCGTATCGTATGGCCGGCATGGATCACGCACACCTTGCCGCCGCGAAGATTCGCCTCTTTATAGCGGCCGATAATCATCCCGATACCGGCACTGTCCATAAAATCCGTATTGGAAAAATCAAGGATAATATTCCTCGCCCGACTTCTGCGCAGCTGTTCATCGCTGAGCTGCCGGATTTTTCGTGCCCTGTGGTGGTCAAGCTCCGGTCCGATGGACAAAATCAGATTTTTCCGGATCACTTGATATTCTGCTTCCATATTCCCAATCCTCCATATTTTTGATTTTTTGTGCTCATACCGTCTGGCCCGCCCGATGTCCGGCTGTCATTGTGCGCAGGCACGCACTGGCAGCCGGCCGCCGCCCGGGGATTTCAGGGCCAATAAAAACGCCTGCAAAAACAAAGCGCTCCGGCATTTTTCATCTCGCGCGTGTGCTTTGTTTTTGCAGGCTTTGTATCATTTTTCTTAATTTATAAGCCGTTTTGAGACTCCTCTGTCTGCGATTGTGTATCACTGCTCTGGCCCGAAGCTTCCAAAATCTCATCGACCGCTTCCTGAGCCATAACGGCCTGGTTTGATGTGGGATATTCATCGATCAGACGATTATAATAAGTCATGGCATTTTCCAAATCTGCCATCCGCTGATAGCTGGCGCCAATATAATAGATCGCGTCGAGATTTTCGCTGTTAAGATTCAGCACCTTTTCCAGCGCATCGATCGCATCCATATATTCCTGGTTCTGAAATGCCGCATAGCCGTCATTATACAGTGCTGTCTCCGCAGACGATTTCGTCGCTTCATAGATTGTATTATAAATATCAATGGCGTCCTCGTTGGTCAGGGTGTCCTTGTCCACATCTGCCAGATATTCTCCGGCTTCCCCGTCTCTCCCGGCGATGTATTCCTTGATCGCCAGGTACAGCGCATCCTCACTTCCGGCCGCATCCTCGGAGCTGTTTAAGGTATCGATCTGATCCTGGAGCGCCTGGTTTTTAGCCTTAAGGTCCGCATTTTCCATTTCATAAGAGGAAATCAGCTTATTATCCTCGGAAATCTGGCTGCTGTACTCCACAACCGCCTGGTTATGCTTGCGCGCCTCGCTCTGCCGAACCGACGGCACAAGCAGCAGCCAGACAACCGCCGCTCCGATGACAACGCCGATAATCACATTGACAATGGACAAAAGTCCTGTATTAAAGTCCGTATATTTATTATCTGATTTTTCCTCGATCACCACCGGATTCGGGTCATTGATCTGCGTAAAGCCGTCCCGGCTGCGTGTCTTTAAACGCGCCCGCTCACCGGCCGCCGCATCGATCTCCTTAATATAGCGCAGGCTTGTAATGTTATTGCGGTCGATCTTTAAGGAACGCACAAGCACCTTTCGGGCCGCCGCATACTGTTTTGTCCTGAAATACAGCAATCCCATGAGCTGATAAGCGCGGATATAATTCGGATTCAGGTTAATGGCCCGCTTCAGTTCAATGATCGCCATATCCATATTTCCCTGGTTTAAATATTCCAGTGCCTGATTATATCTTTGAATGATCCGGTTGGCGGACTGTAACTTTCCCGGATTGTTCTGAATGGCTTTAATATATGTATTGGCAATGTTGTCCTCCGGCTGAAAATGAACGCTGATTACCCATTCCCCCAGAGCATTGACAATCTCGCCAATCTGATAGTAAACCAGTCCGAGAAGGTTGCGTGCCTGTGTGTTACGTTTATTGTATTTTAAACTCATTAACAGTGAATTGGTCGCCCCGGTCAGGTCTCTGACTCTTGTCTTTGCCAGTCCCTGATTATAATGCCAGTTGGAAGCATATATGATCTTCCGGGCCAGCTCGTCCTTCTGACCGCACTTTGGACAAATCCATGTATTGATCAGAGGCGTATTGCAATTCGTACAATTCATCCGCTCATCCTCCTAGCTTCTTTTGTACAGCGGTTTCTCCTTTTTCATTTCCGCAAGCATGTCCTCCACAATATCCATAACGTCTCTTAAGTCGTTTTTATAGATCGCATCCTCCGCCTGATCGACCTCAAGGCTCGGCTGAAACTTTTTTAATTCTTCATCAAAGTTGATCATCTGAATTTCCTCCTGCGATTTCTTTAATACTGCCTACAAGATACAGGGAACCTACGCAGCACAAAACCCCGTCCGGGCCCCGCATTAAAAGCCCGAGACTGACGGCTTCTTTAATATTATATGTGCTGGTAATCATTCCATTCCAGTTTTTATGAAATACCTCCGCAGTTTCTTCAAGGTGCGCGCGCCGTCCGCTGTCGATCTCCGTCACCACGACCCCCTTCAGATTCGGTATGGACGTAAGCTGCCGGATCATCTCTGTATAATCCTTGTCTCCGGCTGCTGCAAATACAAGATAAAGCGGCTGTCTGGAAAAGCTGCGGGCAATCGTTTTTACAAAAGCGTCAATTCCGGCCACATTATGCGCGCCGTCCACATAAAAGCGTTCGCCGAGCGCTTCCATGCGTCCCGGCCACCGGGTTCTTGCAAGCCCGCCAGACACTGTCGGAATAAACGGCTCATCAGCCAGCAGCGGGTCTTTCCACAGCTCCTTAAGCGCGGCCACCGCCAAAGCGGCATTTTCCGCCTGATAAACGGCGGTTGTATTTAACGAAAATGTATATTTACCATGATACCCGGATTTCATGGAAAAATCAATGTTTTTGCCGGGATCGGAAATAATTTCAATCGTTTCATCATCCAGATAAACAGCCGGTACGCCAGCCCTTCGGGCACAGTCCTTGATCACATCCAGCGCCGGTGCCTCCTGGCGGCCGCATACTAAAGGACATCCGGCTTTGATAATGCCGGCTTTTTCCCGGGCAATTTCCGCAAGCGTCGTTCCGAGCACCGGCACATGATCCATGCCAACCGGAGTAATCACCGTCAGTCTCGGGTGCCCTACCGCATTGGTAAAATCCATCCGTCCGCCAAGCCCGGCCTCAATAATCCCGTAATCGATCCTTTGTTCCTTAAAATAGACCATGGCCATTAAATAAATATATTCAAAAAAGGTCGGCAGCATACAACTGCCCCGGGCCATCTGCCTGCGGGCTGTATCATCGACCTGATGAAAGATGCGCACAAAATCCGCATCTGTAATTTCCCTGCCGCATATCCGCATCCGCTCATTTACCCGCACAAGATGCGGGGATGTAAAAAGCCCCGTCCGCCTGTGACAGAGCCTTAAGCACCGTTCCATATATGCACTCACTGAGCCTTTACCGTTCGTCCCGGCCACATGTATATAAGAAAAGCTGTCCTGGGGATTTTCAAGGGCCTCCAAAAGCTTTTTAACATTATCCATATGCCCGCCCTTTGTAAACCTTGGAAGCCCGTATAAATAGTCCACAATTTCCTGATAATCCATCGATCTGTCTCTCCTGCTCAATCATCGCGATGCCCCGCTCATCTTGCGGCATTACCGCTTGATGACCGCTGCCCGTCGGCTGCCCGCTCGTGCAAGCACGGCGGGTCTTCGCTTATGCTTCGGCCGGTGATGCGTGCCACCGGCACGCGGCACCGACCTGAGGGCGCACCCGCACAATAAGACCCCGAATACATCCTTTGGAAGCATCCGGGGTCTTTGATCGTAACTGTATCTTTATTCATTCACGGCCGGCCTTCACCGGCCTGCACATTCGCTATAAGCACCCTGGAAAACACGCATTGCCTGCGGCTTCCAGTGTTTATTTTACACGCTTTGCACAGGTTGTGCAAGCCCATCATAAAAATCCTTCACAGCCTTAAAAAATGCATCGATGTTTTCCCAGCGGGACATCGGCGGTATATCGCAGCCAGAGGAGATTACAAAGTTTTTATAAGAACCGCAGTCCTTTAATACGTTGAGCGTTGCCTCGTAAATCGAGCTTTCAGTGCCGTTTTTAAACTGTCCGGCAGGATCCACATTTCCGGCCGCCACGATTTCCGGAGGAATATGGGTCATCATTTCCTTAATATCAATGGCATTGCCAAAATGAAGCAGCGGACTGCCTGTGGCAAGAATGGAATCAATCTGCTGGATCGTACAGTTGCCACAGTTATGGTACACAACAATAAATTCATCATCCTGCACTGTGTCAATGATCTTTTTGACATATTCCGCGGAAAATTCCTCCGCCAGAGCCGGTGAAAGCAGGCCGGCCAGCGGTTCGGCCATCACTACGCCGTTGGCTCCGGCAGCCTTAAATGCAAGAATATAATTTTTTATAAATTCGGAAGCTTTTTCCAAAACGACATGCACCATATCCGGGTCATCATAGCAATAAATCATCGCCTCAGAAACATCGAGGAGACGTCCGGCCAGAGAAAATGGCCCGATTACGCCGGCCAGCACCGGACGGTCCGTGATCATTTCGCATACACGGGCAATGGCATCAACATAAATTCCGCTGCGCCCGGCGCCTACCTCCGGCACCTGAAGCGCCTGTGCATCATCCTCATCCTTGATGATCGAGCCAATCACCGTAGGCACCTCATCCTCTGATACACGGATGACAGAGCCGAAGCACTCCGCCTCCACCGAAAGGTCCATAAAGCTCACCGAAGCGGCAGTGTCCACACGGTCGGCGACCGCCTTCATGCACTGAGCCTGGAGCTCACTGCTGCCAATGAGGTCCTTCACGGAGATATTCATGAGCTGGATGCCGGGAAATGATAATACCGGCAGCGGCTTTTTAACATCCGACATTTTCAGTTCTTCTACCCACTGTTTCATATTTCGCTTCATTTTTGTTTCCTCCCCTGGAATAAAACCGCCGGCAAAAACGCACCGGCATACGGCAGCCCGCCGGGCAGGCTGCATAAACGATTACCTTGATATGTATTATTATCTCATTTTTTCAACATTTTTCTATAATTTTTCATATATTTTTTGTAATTTTTTTATATCATGAAACATATTACAAAAGAAAATACTACACAGGGACGACTTTATTTCGGCCATTGACACCTTCATGGACATCGGCTACAATTAAAAGTGCTTCTTATTGTTGTTTTTTATAATGGAACCTGTTGTCTTTTATAATGAAACGCTATTTTATGATTTAGGAGATGATTTTTTGGACGCAGACGCGGTCACGCAGCTTATTATTATTTTTATTCTCATCTGTTTATCAGCATTTTTCTCATCTGCTGAAACAGCTCTGACAACAGTAAACAAGATCAAAATCAAAACATTGAGCGACGAAGGCAGTAAAAAGGCCCGTCTTGTGCAAAAGCTGACGGATAATACCGGAAAGCTTTTAACAGCCGTGCTGATTGGCAACAATATCGTCAATCTTACCGCATCCTCCATGACGACATTATTTGCAACAAAGATTGCCTCATCCATGGGCGCCGGAACAGCCACTGCAAGTATCGTCGGTGTTGCAACCGGAATATTAACCGTCGGTATTCTCATTTTCGGAGAGATTCTTCCAAAGACCGTCGCCTCGATGAATGCGGAAAAGATTTCTCTGGGCTATTCCAAGCCTGTGTATATTGTGACGGTCGTGCTGACGCCGCTGATATTTTTAATGAATATACTCTCCCGCTTCTTTCTGCATATACTTGGCATGGACCCGGAAAAGAAAAAGAAATCCATGACCGAGAATGAACTGCTTACGATCATTGACGTAAGCCACGAGGAGGGCGTTATTGAAAGCGAAGAAAAAGAGATGATCACCAATGTGGTCGATTTCGGCGATTCCCTGGCTAAAGATGTAATGGTCCCCAGAATCGACGTCGTATTTGCCAGCGCGGACACCGGCTATGAAGAGCTGATCCGCCTGTTTCGCGAGGAAAAGTATTCCCGTATTCCGGTTTATGAGGACACAAAGGACAACGTCATCGGTATCGTCAATCTGAAGGATATTTTCTGCTATCAGGGAAGGCCGGAGGACTTTGTGCTTAAGGAGCATCTTCGTGAGGCTTTTTTTACTTATGAATATCAGAAAACATCCGATCTGATGATCCAGTTAAGAGCCCAGTCCGTCAATATCGCCATTGTCCTGGACGAATACGGCGCCACCTCCGGACTGATTACACTGGAAAATCTTCTGGAAGAGATCGTCGGTGACATCCGTGACGAGTATGACGAGGAGGAAGAAGAAACGATCAAAAAAATCAATGACACCGAATATATTGTCGATGGCTCAGTCAAGCTGGATGAGCTTAACGATGCCCTTGGGACTGATTTTGAATCGGAAGACTATGATTCCATCGCCGGACATGTCATCAACGAGCTTGAGCATATCCCCTCGACCGGAGAATTTATCGAAACCCCGGACGGCATCCGGCTGACCGTCGATTCTATGGAAAAGAACCGGATCGACAAATTACATATCTATCTGCCTAAGGCGGAGCATACGCCGGCATAAACAATTTTTCAGACAGACAAAAAGAAGAGATCGCTCAAAAACATCATCGGTGTTTAAGAACGATCTCTTCACTGCTGAACTGGTTCAATCATTTGCATTTACCTCTTTAAAAAATCGGTTGTAAAGTTTCTTTTTCTCTATTTAGTTTTCCTATCGATATATACCTTTCTCGTCAGTATATAACCAGCTTTTCTCACTGACCTTCCGATAATCTATAATCTTTCGCTTTTTCTTATGATTTCCGACTGCTGCTTCCTCTGGAAATATGAACGTTATCCTCAGTGCTGTCTGAGCGATGTCCCCTTCCGGGAATGGGACAGCAGCTTTTATTATTTCTTATCTTTGGACAGCATCTATATTAATTTCTTCCTGTGACGTATCTTCCGATCATCCTGCCGCTTCAGATAAAACTTCTATAATCAGGTATAACAATCCTGCTGTATATATCCTCTTATAAACTTCCTTATCTTCTCTGATAGATTCTTCCGATGAATCTATGTCTGTAAGCGGAAAGCCTCTCTTTTGATAACGATCACGATATTTTTACTTCAATGGTATCTCCTCCTTTGTCCTTCTTTTAAATCTGCTTTCTTTAAAAGAAGTTACTTTCTTTTGATGGTTTTATTATAAACGTATCCTGCTAAAATGTCAATACAATTTTTAATTTTTATATTTATTTTTTGTTATCTTTTTTATATATCGCTTTTTATCTTTTAATTATCCTTTTTTTGTTTTTTCTACACAAAACGAAGAGACCGCTCCTGAACATTGCGTGTATCAAAGAACGATCTCTTCACTGCTGAACTGGTTCAATCATTTACAATTACCTCTTCTAAAAATTTTGATTCAGATTTTTCATCCAGTTTTCTTTATTCAATTTTCCCTCGTTTATATACCTTTCTCGTCAGTATATAATATATTCACTTTTCTTTCTGACCTTCCGACTATCTGACATCCTGATCTTTCTTAATAACTTCTGCTGCTGTGAATTTATAAAATTTATCACTATCCTTAAACGATAAAACCTTTGAAAATCACTTCAGCATCTACAACTATAAGCTGTATCATCTGTATGAAATCCGGCTATCTGTTCAACCGATCATGACTGTTTTATAAAACTTCTCCAACAGTTATGATGTTCTTTAATCGTCTGGCCTTATAAAACCGATACCCCTGTGACAGCTATCATATGTTGTAAAATGGATATTGCTCAGTGTGTACGGTAGGAATTTTGATTTTCTTACCTAAGATAAATCCATGACGGAGAACTTATCTTTCAAGCAGCTATCGTTTTACGAATATCATATCTACCACTTAACTACTTTTTCAATGGAATCTCCTCCTTCAACGCCTTTCCAAATCCAACGCGATTTAGAAATTTGTCTGTTCTCTTTTGATGATTTTATTATACCTCACCGCCCCGTAAATGTCAACACAATTTTCAAAAATTTTTATTTTTTACTCGCATTATTCTATTTGTACACATTTTTTCTTATTATATATATTTTATATGTATTATTTTCTCTTTTTATTGTATTTATTATTATATTGTCTGAATAATCAGTTAAATATTTTCCAGGGCTGCCGCAGCAGCCCCGGAAAATAAAATGAAGATACACGCAAATGAAGCTCTGCGAACTTATGCCTGATGCAGCAACTTACGGTGCTCGCAGGCAACTAAAATAACAGAAAGGATTAATGCCAGCGCATCACTGACCGGCTGGGCAATGAATATCCCGAAAAAAACTGCCATACCAAGCAGTATATGTTTGATATGGCAGTCCCATTTTACCTGTTTTATTTGAATTACCTGTTTTATTTGAAATATTCCACACCAGATTCAAAGATCATCTGATTCTGATCACCGGTAATGTTCATAGCCACAGCCTCGCCGATACGTTCAGAATGGGCCATCTTTCCAAGAACGCGTCCATCCATGCTTGTAATACCTTCGATCGCATAATAAGAGCCGTTGGGATTGAAATCCTCATCCATTGTCGGATGACCATCCACATCCACATACTGTGTCGCCACACAGCCGCTCTCAAAGAGTTTTTTGATCCAGTCGTCACTGGCTACAAAACGGCCCTCGCCATGAGATGCCGGAATCGCGTAAACGCCGCCCACCTGTGCTTTTGAAAGCCATGGCGATTTATTGGAAACGACCTTTGTATAGACAATCTTTGAAATATGACGTCCGATATGGTTGGTCGTCAGCGTCGGGGAATCCTCTTTTTGTGCGGTTATTTTGCCGTAAGGCACAAGCCCGAGCTTAATCAAAGCCTGGAAACCATTGCAGATACCAAGCGCCAGTCCGTCACGCTCATTTAAAAGCTTCATCACAGCCTCGCGGATGCGCTCATTTCTAAATGCCGTAGCGATAAACTTACCGGAGCCGTCCGGTTCATCACCGGCTGAAAAGCCGCCGGGGAACATAAGAATCTGAGCCTGGCTGATGCCCTTTTCAAAAGCCTCCACCGATTCACGGATGCCTCTGGCATCAAGATTTTTAAAGACGCACGTCTGCACATCCGCACCGGCCCGCTCAAACGCCTTTAATGTATCGTATTCGCAGTTTGTTCCCGGGAACACCGGAATAAATACGTTCGGTCTGGCAACCTTATGCCTGCACACATAAACACTTCCGCCGGTATACAGCGGTGTATCGATCGTCTTTTCCTCCACACCGGAACGGGTCGGGAATACTTTTTCCAGAGGGCGCGTCCATGCGCTTAAGGCTTCCTCCATCGTCACCCGTGTCAGACCATATACAAACGCAGGCTCCTGCGTAGTCTGTCCAAGCCATACGAGATTTTTCTCAAGTCTGGCATTTTCCATCGCTGCGGTCACGTCTGCCGCGCAGCCCGGGGCAACTTCAACAACAAGGCTGCCATAGGACGGTGCAAACAGCATATCTGCCGGCACCTTTGAATCCAGGGAAACACCAAGCTTATTGCCAAACGCCATTTTACTTACAGCCGCCGCAATACCTCCGTGACCAACCGCATACGCGGAAATGACCTCTTTGCGTGCGATCAGCTCATGGACGGTACGGTACAGTGCCATAACTTTATCATAAACCGGCAGATCATTTTCATCGCGGTCGATGGATAAAAATGCAAGTGCATTACCGGCGCCTTTAAGCTCCGGCGTGATCACCTGTGAATGTTTTGCGACATCCACCGCAAACGATACAAGCGTCGGCGGAACATCAATATCATTAAAGCTTCCGGACATGGAGTCTTTACCGCCGATGGAAGGCAGGCCGAAGCCCATCTGTGCGTTGTAAGCGCCAAGCAAAGCGGCAAACGGAACGCCCCAGCGCTTGGGGTCTACACCAAGACGCTCAAAATACTCCTGGAAGGTAAAGCGGATCTTTGAATAATCACCGCCTGCGGCTACAATCTTTGCCACAGATTCCACAACCGCATAGACTGCACCGTGATACGGGCTCCAGGAAGATAAGTACGGGTCATAGCCATAGCTCATCATCGTCACAGTCTCTGTGCGGCCGTGAAGCACCGGAAGCTTGGCAACCATCGTCTGCACCGGTGTCAGCTGATATTTGCCGCCGTAAGGCATATATACGGATGCAGCACCGATGGAGCTGTCAAACATTTCCACCAGACCCTTTTGAGAGCAGACATTTAAGTCTGAAAGATTGTCAAGCCATGCCTGATGCAGATCATCGAGGCATTTCTTCTTTTCAAAATAGCTGTCACTTCTTGATGGCACCGCTACAACGACATCCGTTTCCTGATGTGCACCATTTGTATTTAAAAAGGCTCTGGAAATATTGACGATCTCCTTACCTCTCCAGGACATTACAAGGCGCGGGCTTTCTGTAACAACAGCCACGCAGACGGCCTCAAGGTTTTCCTCATCCGCATAAGCAAGAAACTGCCCGACATCTTTCGGGTCGATCACAACGGCCATGCGTTCCTGGGATTCAGAAATCGCCAGCTCCGTACCGTCCAGTCCGGCATATTTTTTCGGCACCTTGTCCAGGTCGATGTTTAAGCCATCCGCAAGTTCTCCGATTGCTACGGATACACCGCCGGCGCCAAAGTCATTACACTTTTTGATCAGCCGGCTGACCTTCGGATTGCGGAAAAGGCGCTGTAACTTACGCTCGGTCGGCGCATTGCCCTTCTGTACCTCCGCTCCGCATGTGTCAATGGATGTCACTGTATGTGCTTTGGATGAACCGGTTGCGCCGCCGCAGCCATCGCGCCCGGTACGTCCGCCGAGTAAAATAATAATATCACCCGGATCACTGTTTTCACGAATGACATTGCGTCTGGGCGCTGCGCCCATCACTGCACCGATCTCCATACGCTTGGCCACATAATTGGGATGGTAGATTTCATTGACAAGTCCTGTGGCAAGACCGATCTGGTTGCCGTAAGAGCTGTAACCTTTTGCGGCGCCGGTCACGATCTTTCTCTGCGGAAGCTTGCCCTCAAGGGTATCTTTTAAGGAAACCGTCGGGTCTGCCGCACCGGTCACGCGCATTGCCTGATATACATAGGAACGTCCGGACAGCGGGTCACGGATAGCGCCCCCAAGACAGGTCGCCGCACCGCCGAAGGGCTCGATCTCCGTCGGATGATTATGTGTCTCATTTTTAAAGCTAATCAGCCACTCTTCTGTTTTTCCGTCGATTTCTACCGGAACAACGATGCTGCATGCATTAATCTCGTCGGACTGCTCCATATCTTCAAGCTTCCCGGCTTTTTTCAGCTTGCGCATAGCCATCAGCGCAATATCCATCAGGCAGACATATTTATCGTCGCGGCCTGCAAAAATTTCATCGTGTGCTTTCTTATATTCAAGATAGGTTGCCTCTTCCACCTGCTTATAATCGCCGTCCTCAAAACGGATGTTTTTAAGCTCCGTCTGGAAGGTCGTATGGCGGCAGTGATCCGACCAGTATGTATCCAGTACCCGTATCTCCGTCATGGACGGGTCGCGTTTTTCCTCTTCTGCGAAATAGGTCTGGATAAACTGGAAATCCTTAAATGTCATCGCCAGATTTAAAGACAGATACAGCGATTTAAGCGCCGCCTCATCCATCTTTCTGAAGCCGTCAAAAATTTTAACATCTGCCGGCTCCTCATATTCGGTCACAAGGGTTTCCGGCTTTGGATCATTATTTTCACGGGAATCGACCGGATTAATACAAAAGGCCTTGATCTTGGAAAAATCCTCGTCCGAAAAGCTTCCGCCGATCAGGTAGGTCGTTGCCGATTTAATAACCGGCTCCTCGTCCTCGCTGAGCAGCTTCACGCACTGCATCGCCGAGTCGGCCCGCTGGTCAAACTGTCCCGGGAGCGCTTCTACGGAAAAATGCTTCTCGCCGTCCTTTAGCGGCAGGCTTTCCTCGTAGAGCATATCTACCGGCGGCTCGGAAAAGATCGTCACCTTTGCCGTTTCGTAAGTCTCATCGGAAATATTTTGTATATCATAGCGGATCAGCACGCGTACGCTCTCAACGCCGTCAATTCCAAGGTAATCACGGATATTTTCCTGCAATTCCTGGGCGGCAACGGCATAGTCGGGTTTCTTCTCGACATAAATTCTTTTCACCTGGCTCATACGATACCTCCATTTTTACTGTAAAACCGGATAATCGGCTTTTGTACATGATTATGCCGCGCTGCGCGCAGCATGTCCGTTTACTCTATGTTATTATAGCATTACTATGTTTATAATTAAAATTAATAGATTTAATCTTTATCATTAGTCATATTAATAAAATATTTTTAGCTTTACTCCCCTTCGTGAATATGCTACTATGAAGCCATACAGCAAAATCGGATATAAAATTACAGGTGATCATTTATGGATATTAATTATGAACTCTATAAGGTTTTTTATTATGTTGCAAAAACGCTGAGCTTTTCGGAGGCATCCAAGCAGCTTTATATCTCCCAGTCTGCGGTGAGCCAGTCTATTAAATCGCTTGAGACAAAGTTAAATCAGCATCTTTTCGTCCGCAGTACAAAAAAGGTCAAGCTGACGCCGGAGGGCGAAATGCTGTTTAAGCATATCGAGCCGGCAGTGAACCTGATTATCCGCGGAGAGAATCAGATTCTTGACGCCAATACATTAAACGGCGGCCAGCTCCGTATCGGCGCCAGCGATACAATATGCCGCTACTACCTCGTCCCCTATCTGAAGGAATTTCACGCGCATTTTCCAAATGTCCATATTAAAGTGACCAATCAGACAAGCGCACGGTGCGTCGATCTTCTGGATAATGGTCAGGTTGATCTTATTGTGACCAATGCCCCGAATCCGCGGATGAATACCGTTCAAAAGGTGCGCCAGGTCAAAGAATTTAAAGATATTTTTATTGCCAACAGCCAGCATTTTTCTTACCTTAAGGACAAGGCCTTAAGTCTTAAGGAGCTTCTTGGCTATCCGATCCTCATGCTTGACAAGCAAAGCATGACCAGTGAATTTCTCCACAGCCTGTTTCAGCAGCGCCAGCTCGATCTTGTACCGGAGGTGGAGTTATCCAGCAATGATCTGCTCATCGATCTGGCGCGCATTGGCCTTGGCATTGCTTTTGTCCCGGATTTCTGCCTGCCGGAGGATGACCCGGACCTTTTCAAAATACAGACAACGGAAATACTCCCTTCCCGTCATCTTGTTGTGGGATATAATGACCAGGTGCCGATTTCCGAGGCTGCCAAGTATTTTATTGAAAGTCTTTGAATTTTAAGCAAAAGGGACCGCCTGGCAATGGCAGTCCCTTTTATACTTCGACCGGTATTGTTCCGGTCGTTTTTTATCTTTGCTGATCTTCTTTATCTTGATCGTCTTTCGCTTTACGGATCGTTTTTATCTTTGTGAACGTCCGATTTCCAGACCCTTTTCAAATGCCTGACGGTTCAGCGGGAGAAGCTTTGGCTTTTTGCCAAGCTTATGCTCGATCGTATTCCATACGATCTCTGGTGCTATGACTTCTGTGTAACCGATATAAACGCCAAGCATGATCACATTTAACACTTTGGCATTGCCAAGCTCTAATGCCAGCTCTGTAACCGGAGCCTTTACAACCTTTACATCATTTCTTGGAATGTCATCGCTGACGATGGAGCTGTTAATAAACAGTGTTCCGCCGGGCTTTAACACATGAATAAATTTATTCAGCGAAGGCCCGTTCATCACGATCAGATCATCCATCACATCGCCAACCGGCGTTCCTACCATATCATCGGAGATCACAACATAGCAGTTGGCTGTGCCGCCGCGCTGCTCTGCGCCATAGGACGGGAAAAAGGTGACATTTTTATCGGTAGAATCGCATGTGGCGCTGGCCAGGAATTTACCGAGGGTCATGACCCCCTGGCCGCCAAAGCCGGCAACAAGTAAATTTGTTTCCATAATCTTCCTCCTATTTATTTATCTCTGATGACACCCAGTGGAAATTCCGGAAGCATCTTCTGTTCAATAAAGTCAAGCGCATCTAACGGGTCCAATCCCCAGTTCGTCGGGCAGCTTGTGACGATCTCAACCATCGAGAAGCCCTTGCCTTCGATCTGGTTTGTAAATGCCTTTTTAATGGCATTTTTCGTTTTAATGACATTGGCCGGAGTATTGCAGCTTGTGCGGACAAGGTAAGCCGGTGCAGTGAGCTGATTTAAAATCTCGCACATATGCATCGGATAGCCGTGTTCTTCGGCAATACGTCCCTTGGGCGCTGTGGATGCTTTCATGCCAATAAGCGTTGTGGGCGCCATCTGGCCGCCGGTCATGCCATAAATACCGTTGTTGATAAAAATAACTGTAATATTTTCACCGCGGTTTGCTGCGGAAATGGACTCGGCCAGACCGATGGAGGCAAAGTCGCCGTCGCCCTGATAGGTAAATACAAGGGAGTCCGGATTGGTCCGCTTGATACCTGTGGCCACCGCGCAGGCACGTCCGTGGGGCGCTGTGATATTGTCGTATGTGATATATTCCATGTGAAGGCCGCAGCAGCCGATACCGAGCACGCATGTCGCCCTGTCAAACAAATTCATCTCTTCAAGAACTTCGCCGATAAGCTTAATGACTGTACTGTGCATACAGCCGGGGCAGAATCCGTCAACCATATCGTCGCGGATGCCGATCGTACGAGAATATACTTTTTCCATATTGACGCATCCTCCTATTCAAAAAGCTTTCTGGCCGCTTCAAGGACAGTCTCGCGCTTCATTACATTGCCGCCGGAGCACAGGCAGGCTGTGATTGGCGCACGGTCTTTGACAGCCATCTTCACATCATAGATCATCTGGGCAGGAATGGACATTTCCACATCGAGAATTGCCTTCACTCTGCCATAGTCCAGTTTTTCAAAGGAAGCATACGGGAACGGATGTACCGTGATCGGACGGATCAGACCGATCTTTTTGCCTTCAGCCCGCAGCACATCTACCACGGATTTGGAAATCCGGGCAGATATACCATAGGCTGCAATAATGACCTCGGCGTCCTCCACACGATACTCTTCGACCTGGACATCCTCTCTGGCCCAGCGCTCATACATAGCTGCCGCATCCTCATTGGCTTTTTGCATATCCTCAGTGCGCCAGTGTCCCGGTTCGATCCAGGAGCGCTGTGTATCCAGGCTGTGGCCGATACATGCCCAGCTCTTTTTGGATTCCTTGATGGCAGCGACTTCCGCGTCGGATTTCATCTGTGGAAGCACGACCGGCTCCATCATTGTTCCGATCACGCCGTCGCAAAGAATCAGCACCGGATTACGGTCACGGTCCGCATAATCAAAAGCATTGTATGTCATATCCACAGCTTCCTGCACCGTAGACGGAGCGAATACAAGCATCTCAAATCCGCCGTTGCCGGATGCCTTGGTTGCCTGAAAATAATCCATCTGAGCCGGCTGGATGGAACCTACGCCCGGGCCCCCGCGAGATACATTCGCATACACCATCGGAATCCTTGCGGACGCGCAGTAGGAAATCCCTTCGCTCTTTAAGGCAATTCCGGGGCTTGAAGAGCTTGTCATGGAACGGGTTCCTGCACTGGCCGCGCCATAGACCATGTTCACGGAAGCGACTTCACTTTCACCCTGTACAAATGTACCGCCTACTTCCGGTAATCTTCTTGAAAAATATTCCGGTATCTCATTCTGCGGCGTAATGGGGTATCCGGCAAAAAACCGGCAGCCTGCCCGAACCGCAGCCTCAGCAATGGCTTCGCAGCCTTTCATAAATACTCTTGCCATTTTTTTGACCTCCTCTACTTGTACACTTCAATCGCAGCGTCCGGACACATTCGCGCACACATGCAGCAGGCAATACATGCCTCCATATTCACGGGCACTACATACTCATAGCCTTTGGAGTTCACCTTATCTCCCACGGCAAGTACGCCCTTTGGACAAAACTTGATACAGTATCCGCAGCTTTTACAGCTTTCTGATCGAACCGTTACTTTTGCCATCTCGACCTTGTCCTCCTCTTTTTTATAATTATTCTATCCATGGATACGTCAGATACAGATGTATCGGTATTACCGGCACTGACGTTTTATTTTTAACCGTTTCATAAAGCTCCTCGCGGACGCAGGCAAAATCCACCGGCTTATACGGGCCGACAATATCCTCCATACGCTTTAAGCCTTCAAGGAACTCCTCCGCTGTGGTTGTCACGCCTGTGTTTGGATTATTAACCAGGTGAACATTTTCCAGCCGGATATGGGATGTCCCAAGAATCGTCCCCAATGTGCCGTCAATATGTTCAATGTCCGCCGACCATGGCCGAAAAGCATTGAGCACATAATAGACCATCGTATCTGACCTGTTCAGCCTTGGCGCATAGCCGCCGATGGCGCGGGCGCCGATATGGTCGCCGCCCACATCCATGACAACATAGCTGTTTTCATCCTTCAGCCGCATATTCACACCGCCGACCAAAACAGGGGCATCATAAAACTGCTCCTCATGATGAAAATGCACGCCCATGGCTGTGATCTCACCGATGACATCTCTGGAACGAAACAGTGGCTTTGTCATATCCATATCGAAAAAATGAACCGGTTTATCACCAAGAGCCGCCAGCATTCCGGCAAAATTAATGGCAAGCTCGCTCTTGCCGCTGCCAGCCTCACCGATAAATACAAAATTTGTTTTATTCCCGATCAAACCTTTTACAAATCCGCTCATATTTTTTACCCTTTCGATAAAAGCCACGGCCGCAGCCGCCTCAATATCTGCGGCCGCAGCCCCGGGGCATCGTTAGGCCGCGCACAGCGCGTCAAAGCATTTATTTAACGACCTTTACAAATTTCCTTGCCTTCTCCCCCCCGCGCAGTACACGCAGGCCGCCCAATGCCAGAGACTCCATCTCATTTTCACCGGGATAGATGACGACCGGTGCTAAAAATTCGACCCGCTCCCTGACCATATTTGTAAACAGCTCAGAATAGGCAATACCTCCGGTGAGCACGATCGCCTCCACCTTGCCGCAGACAACCGGCGCTTCCTTTGCAATATTTCTGGCAACGCTCAGAGCCATCGCCTCATAGATAAACCGGGCGTGTTCATCGCCGTCATCGATCATCTTCTGAACCACACGGGTATCATTCGTTCCGAGGTGCGCCATAAGACCGCCCTGGGTCTTAACCAGCTTCATCGCTGATTTATGGTCGTACTTGCCGCTGGTCATCATATCGATCACCTGAAACAGCGGCAGTCCGCCGGAGCGCTCCGGTGCGAAGGGGCCCTCATCATCATTGATAATATCTGCCACTTTCCCGTCATGGTGAAGGCTTACGGAAATGCCTCCGCCAAGATGGACAACGATCAGCGTACAGTCTTTATAGGCTTTATGATGCTCGCGGGCATAGCGCATCGCCGCAGCGCGCATGTTTAAGTTATGGCCTCTGCCCTCGCGCTCCATAAAGGTCAGCCCTGTCACCTTAAGAATTGGCAGCATCTCATCTACCGTCACACCGTCATAAATATAGGCCGGGATATGTGCCTTTTCAGAGATCGCATAGGCGATCAGTGCCCCTAAATTGGAGGCATGCTCGTGTGCCGGCGCATACTTTAGCTGCCATACCATATCTTCATTCACTTCATAGGCGCCGGCCTTGATCGGAGGCAGCAGTCCGCCGCGGGCTACGATCGCTGTCAGGTCCTTGACGATAATCCCATGCGCTTCCATCGCTCCAATAACCAGGTCCTTGCGAAATTCAAACTGATCGACAAGGGCGTCATACTTTTCAAGCTCCTGGGCCGTATGCGTGATGCTCTCCACAAACAGCGGCGTCTCACCATCGTAAACTGCAATTTTTGTAGATGTGGAGCCTGGATTAATAATCAGTAATTTTTCCATAAACAACCTCCTATTTTGCCGCTGCCGCACAGACAACGATCGACAGATATTTCTCTTCAGCAGACGAGCCTCTCGAGGTCAGGACGATTGGGCATTTTGCGCCGACGATAAAGCCTGCCATACGGGCGCCGCAGCTGCATACGAACATCTTGCCCATAATATTTCCGGCATGGATGTTCGGCGCAATCAGAATATCCACATCACCGGCCACAGGGCTTTTATAGCCTTTAAAATCAGCAATCTCTTTATTTACCGCGCAGTCATAGGAAATCGGGCCTTCAACGATACAGTTTTTAATCTCGCCGCGCTGATTCATTTCTTTTAATTCATTGGCTTCGATCGTCTCGGGCATCTTCGGGTTCACCTTTTCCACACAGGCCAGCACGCCGACCTTCGGACATGTATAGCCCATAGCCACAAGCGTTTCCACTGTATTATTAATAATGTCCTTCTTCTGCTCCAGCGTCGGATAGGTTACCATGCCGCCGTCCACGGCTACAAGAATCTTATGATAGGAAGGCACTTCAAACATCGTAAAATGCGACATCGTACGTCCCTGACCAAGACCGTGCTCCTTATTGACAACCGCTTTTAAGATCACCGCGGTGTCCAGCTTGCCCTTCATCAGGAAATCGGCCCTGCCTTCGCGCACAAGCTGCACGGCATACTCCGCAGCCGCCTTTACGTCCGGATAATCATAGATGTGTTCCTGAGGAACGCTCTCGCCCATCTCCTTAAGAATACGCTCAATCTCCGCTTTATCACCCACAAGTATCGGATCGACGATGCCTTCCGCACGGGCGTGCATAACGGCCTCCAGAGTGTGCTCATCGCCTGCTGCCGCCACAGCCATACGCTTTCTTTCAGGGTAGCCCTTCACCTTATTGATGAGCTGCTCATAATTTGTGAATACCATAACACGTCTCCTTTCTGACTGCTGTTTTGTGTCTCCCATGGTCTATCGTCATCCCCATAAGAGCTTTCATATTTATCATACAACTTATTTCTTCTTGCATCGTTCTCTGAATCATGTATTATATATCTTGCAAGATTTTATGTTTTTATTATATCACACACACCCTAAAAATCAAGTCTGAATGTGCTGTCCATTTACCACAAATATTCCATCTGTATTTTGACTATTTTGACGGGAATCGGGTAGGGGAAGATTCCTTCCCCTACCCGATTCCCGCGATGCCTCGCTCATCTCGCGGCATTGCCACTCGATGACCGTTGCCCGTCGGATGCCCGCCCGTGCAAGCACGGCGGGTCTTCGCTTTGCTTCGGTCGGTGCAGGGCGCGTGCCACCGGCACGCAGCACCGTCCGACGGGCGTATCGCACAAAAAACGGCATAGCCAAAGCTACACCGTTTCTGATTTTCATTTCTGATTTCCATTTCTGATTTCCGCTGGACACGATTTACTTGTTTACCTGCATACCAGCCATTATGCGGCACAAAGGCCAGGGCATCACGCTGCGGCAAAGTTAGAGGCGCATACAGTTCCAAAGCCGGACGATTATGCCGCTCCAAAGCCAGAGGAATGACGGCAGGCTTCCTCAAATTCCTTAAGCTTCTGCCGGGCTTCCCGGCTTAAATAGCGCGGTACCTGAATCTCTACGACCGCATACTGGTCGCCATAGCTTGAAGGGTCTTTCATGGAAACAATGCCCTTCCCTTTAAGCCTTATTTTTGTGCCTGACTGCGTTCCCGGCCTGATATTGACCTGAACCTGCCCGCTTAATGTGGGGATGATCGCTTCGCCGCCAAAAACAGCCACGGTAAACGGTATCTGAACCGTTGAATAAACATCCATTCCCTTACGTTCAAAGTCCGGCCGGCTCTCAACATGTACACAGATCAGAAGGTCTCCGGCTTCGCCGCCGCCAGCACCGGCCGCGCCCTTGCCCCGCAGACGGATCGTCTTTCCATCATCAATACCGGCCGGAATATGAATCTTAAGAGACTGCACTTTTCCGCCGGAATCCTTAAGCTGGATCACCTTATCACAGCCAAAGGCCGCATCGTTAAAGCTCACGGAAATATCCGCGTTCAAATCCTGCCCTCTGGATGAAAATCCCCGGCTGCCTCCAAAATTTCCGCCAAAGAAGCCGTCCTGACTGTAATAACGGCCGCCCCCAAAATTCCGGGACGCACCGCTTTTGCCGCCTTTCTTTCCGAAAAGATCGCCAAACAGATCACCGAAAATATCATCGGCATCGCCGCCTTCAAAATGCCATGTATGGTACCCGTCTGTACCTGCGTGCCCGAAGCCGTCAAAGCCGCCCTGATATGCCTGGCCTCCGGCAGCACTCCCGTCAAAGGCCGCATGGCCAAACTGATCGTAAAGCTTTCGTTTTTTTGGATCGCTCAGTACAGAATATGCCTCTGTAATATCTTTAAACATCTGCTCAGCCTTCGGGTCTCCTGCATTTGTGTCCGGATGATATTTTTTAGCCAGCTTTCGATATGCTTTTTTTATGGCAGCCTCATCGGCGCCTTTACTTACTCCAAGAATTTCATAATAATCCCTTTTTTGTGCCATGATCATCACCCTCTATCTTAAATCCACATCAATACCGCCTGATTTGCAGTATATGCTTGAAATAATGTTATATCTGTTCTATTTGTAATATAACACTATTAAAATTCAATGTCAAGTCTAAGAAACGTCATTTCTACATATTTATAACGATCAGGCTGCGGCCGGCTTTAGCTTATGCAGGCTGATGCTTTTTAAATCCTCTTCCGGACAGAGGCAACAAAAGCAGCGCCAGTATCACATATACAACGGTTCTCATCCAAAAGGCATCCAAAACGACCGGCCCCGCCTGATAGGAAATGTAGGAGCCAAATTTTGGAATCAGTGACTGATAGGGTGTCAAAAAGATAAGCTTGTTATAAATACCGCTTGTTCCGTTGGGTGAAAGGAACATCGGGATAAAAAGTACCGGCACAATAACGATCAATACAAGATACGGACTTTTCATCCGGGCTGATAAAAAAAGCGTCAGCCCGATCATGGCAATCAGCACAAGATAAATAACACCGAGCTGGATGAGCACCGCTTCAAGAAAGTTCCACGGATATGGAACAGCCGTTCCGTTAATCTGCAGCGGAAGATTCCAGCCGTCTGCGCCAAACGCGGTCAGCACCAGCGCAAATGCAGCCGCCACATGGACGGTCAGAGCCAGCACGCCAAACAAGAGGGACGCCAGCACTTTTGCTGTGGTCAGTCTTGTTTTTCCATATTTGGCAGATAAAAGAACGGCATCTGTTCCTGCCTGATATTCTCCGGAAAAGACCGGCGCAACCACAATACAGATGGCCAGTATCGCAAACATCAAAAGCTCAAAGGCTGTTATGATCACCTCCCAGCCGCCAAAGTAACCATATTGAAAAGGAACTGTAACCTTGCTGTCCATATTCCGCCAATAATCTTTTTCTTCTTCGGACAGCCCCCTGTCCGGATCGTTCAGCAGCGCTTCTATTTTATCCTGTCTTGCCTGATAAAAATCCGTTCCGTCAGAAATATCCATATCGGCAAGCGCATTATAGCCTACACTGACATTGGGCTGAGCATAATTTTTTGCAATCATATCCAGCAGCTTTTCCCGCGGCGCGATACCATCCCAATAAGCGTCTTCAATCAAAAATTGTTCGTAGCCGTCATAGCCGACATTTTCTGGGTCTTTAAAAAGCTCCTGTACTTCCTTAATTGTTTCAGCAATGTATGTATTGGTCAGCACAACTGAAAGCCTGGCATACTGCTCTTTTTCAATGGCAATGCCCCTGCTCCCGCGGACAACGCCGTCCTGATTGTAGGTCTGAAACTGTACGACCGGCAGGCCGAAAAAAACAGCCGTGACAAGCAGGCTTGCCGCCATGATGAGCAATGTCGATTTTTTCCGTATAATTTTCAAAAATTCATACTTCACCAATGCGCTCACTGTTTTTCACTCCCTTCACTGTGCATAGCTTCATTAAAATAATACAAAAACAAATCTTCCAGGCTTGGCTCCACATTGTATGCATCCGGCGCCGGAGCGCTGTCCGCTACAATGCGTAAACGTACCCGGCCATTTTCATGGTGGAAGCGGACAACGCAAAGCTTCTGGCTATACCGCTTTGCTTCCCTTTCATCGGCCCAAATTTCCCACACTTTACCGCAGATGCTTTCCGTCACATGTTCCATAGGCTCGCGCATCAAAATTCTTCCCTGCTTCATGATCAGGATCACATCCGCAATGTAGGAAACATCCGACACGATATGGGTCGATAAAATCACGATTTTATCTCTGGCAAAATCAGAAATCAGATTACGGAAGCGCACCCGCTCCTTCGGGTCGAGCCCTGCGGTCGGCTCATCTAAAATCAGAATGTCCGGATGATTTAGCTGAGCCTGCGCGATCCCGAGACGCTGCTTCATCCCGCCGGAAAACGACCGGATTTTCTTATCTGCCGCAGCTCCCAGATTGACCAGCTCAAGTAATTGTCCGGCCCGCGCTTTGGCTTTTTTCTTATTGAGCCCCTTGACCGCTGCCATATAGTGCATAAACTCACGGGCGGTAAAATCCGGATAAAAGCCGAACTCCTGGGGCATATAGCCCAGATGTGTATAATAACGTTCACCAAGCTCCTGTATCGTCCTTCCGTCCAGGCGGATGCTTCCCGAGGTGGGCTTTAAAATGCCGCAGATCATCCGCATTAATGTTGTTTTTCCCGCGCCGTTTGCGCCAAGCAGGCCGTATACCCCGGGCCTTAAATGAACGCTTACATGATCAACTGCGGATTTTTTCCCATACTGTTTACACAAACGCTGTAATTGCAGTTCCATACAGATCCTCCTATTCATCAAATCAAAAAAATGGATGCTCTATGGTTATAGCATAGAACATCCATCTTAGGTCTGACTTTTGTGTATCTTAAGTTAAGCTTAATTTGCGGCATCTTTATTGACCGGAAGCCGGATCGAAAATACCGTCCCTTCTCCGGGTTTACTAAATACATCGATACTGCCGCCATGCAAAGTAATAATCTGTTTTGCAATCGCCAGGCCAAGCCCGCTGCCTTCCGTTTTTTCTTTCGTGTTGGTTCCCCGGTAATAGCGGTTAAAAAGCCCGGCCTGCTCCTCCTTGCTTATACCGGTGCCATTATCGCAAACATCAATGCGGATACTGCCTTCCTGATCATATGCAACCGCTGTGATTACTTCTGTTTCCGGCGGATTATGGACAAGAGCGTTGATTACAAGATTCCCCACAGCACGGCGAAAAAGGCCGGTATCAATGGCAGCGGTCAGCTCCGCAAGCCCGGCTTCGCTTTCAAAACTGATCGTCCTTTCAGAAAATGCCGGATCATTGGCAATATCGATCACCAGCTCTTTTAAATAGCGCACCAGCCGCACCGGCTCCGGATGAAATGGAAAGGAGCCGGATTCCAGCTGATAGGTCAGCTTCAGATCATTGATCAGCGTTTCAGCATAATCCGCATTTTTTACGATCACAGAGCCATATTCCCGAACCGCCAAAGCTTCTGTTACTGTTCCTCCGGCAAGCAGTTCACCGTAGCCCCTGATCGGTGAAAGCGGCGTTTTCAGATCATGTGTAATATTTGTAATCCACTCCCGGCGCGCACGGTCCGTAGCCTCTTTGAGCTGGTCACTGTACCGGATTTCCTGATCCATTTGATTCAGCGCTTCATAAACGCCGCGAAACAGCCCTTTTTCCGGCAGCTGATGATAGGTACGCATGGAAATTTTTCCAATTCCCTTCGTTATTTTTCCGGTCTGCCGTGTAAGCCAGAAGCCGTAAATAAGAAACAGACCGGCGGCGGCAAAGGAAAGGCCGGCAATCATCATGCGCAATAGCGGTGAGAGACGGCTCACGGCCGCCCCGTTGTAGTACAGCACATATTTCCCGACCGCATAAGGAAAACCGATCAGATAATTCCAAGTCTGACCGGACGTTTCAAAGCTGTTCACAAAAACCGTATATCCATCTTCATAGGGGCTTGTTCCGAGACGAAGCAGCTCCGATGCGCGATAATGGTCCGGATAGTTCTCCGGTTTGCCATAGGCAAAAATCTCCTGGCCGTCCTCATTAAGAACCTGGAGCCATAGCCCATATTCATCCAGCCGTTCCAGACCGATCGTTTTTATTTGCAATGTCCCGTCTTCATCTTCCATCCATAGTTTAAAATTATCTGTAAAGCGGTTCGGCCAATCCGCGAGACTTAAGCCTTCCGGTTCGGGGATTGCAAAGACACAATAAAGCAGTCCGATTCCCGATACGATTCCGGCTGCTGCCAAAATGACAAGCAGCATGAGAATCCTTAAAAGCGGATTCGTTTTCCATTTATTTTTCATAAGGATCCACCAGCTTATAGCCCAGTCCTTTCATGGTAATAATGTATTGAGGCCTTGTCGGATCATCCTCGATTTTCTCGCGCAGATGCCGGATATGCACCATGATCGTATTATCGCAGCCAAAGCTGTCCTCGCCCCATATTGTTTCATACAGCCGCTCACGGCTGACGACACGCCCGATATTTTCTGCCATATAACGTAAAATTTCAAATTCCCTGGCAGTCAGCGCCATATCCTTCCCGTTTTTTAAGACCCGGCACCCATCCGGGTCAATGCGCAAAGCTCCGATGTGTACTGCCCGGGACGTTGTTGCTCGTTGCTGGTAGCCGGCCCGGCGCAGCTGCGCTTTCACCCGGAAGGCCACCTCTTTGGGGCTAAACGGCTTTGTCACATAGTCATCGCCGCCCACGGCCAGTCCAAGAATTTTATCGATCTCATCATTTTTTGAAGATAGAAATAAAATCGGACAATGGGAAAATTGCCGTATCTGCCTGCATACCTCATAACCGTCTATATCCGGAAGCATCACATCCAGAATGAGCGCATCCGGTTTTTCCTCCCTGCAGATGCTTACAGCCTTATCTCCGCGTTCCGCTTTAACAATATGATGAAAGCCTTCCATTTCCAGAGCCTTCTCAAGCAGCGCTAAAATATCCGGTTCATCATCCACAATCATGATTTTATGATCGTCCATTTTTATCGTCCTTTCAAAATTTCCCGCGGTGGTAATTTACTCCAAAATGGATTTGAAAATACACCTTTGTTCAATCACCACTTTCTTAACATTATACTCGCTATTCAGCCATAATCAAGCCGCCAGCTCCTCCTCTCCCCACAAAGCCATGCGGCTTTGCGGGTGACCGATAATAGCAGCGTATTCCGGCGTTGGCGCGCTCCACACAGCTTCGGGACATTTTGTATCGAAGTCCGGCTCCTTGCTGTACTTCCCCAGCCGGAAGATTCCTTTTCGGACGGTCATTCTGTTTTCAAGGTACTGTCGTACTGTCCATCAATGAACTCCCTTAAGTCTACACCTAAATGACCGTCCGTCCCGTATATCCAAAAGGTAGAAAATCGCCTAAAAAACAAGCATTTCCACGCTTTCGGAATTGTGATAGAATGATAAGTACAAAGAGATAAATCGGAATTTGGGGAGGCGATTAAGAATGAAATACGAAAAAAATGTATTTCTGAAAAATGATAAAAAATGTTTAATCAGAAACACTACTGGTAACGATGCCCAAGAGGTCTTAAATGTTTTTCTTCTAACTCATGAGCAAACAGATTTTTTATCATCCTACAAAGATGAAGCAACCTTCGACGTAGCTTTTGAAAAGCAATTTTTAACTAATAAAGAGCGTGCGGACCGGGAAGTTTATCTCTGTGCTATTGTCGATGGACATATTGTTGGGACTGCTAATGTAGACAGTATAGGAGAAAATAAGGTGGGGCATCGCGCGTTATTGGGGATTGCGATTGATAAAGATTTTTGCGGCATCGGAATAGGCCGGGCCTTAGTTGAAGCTTGCATAGAGTGCGCAAAAGCTGCCGGATATTCTCAACTGGAATTAAATGTCGTAAGCGAAAACAGCAATGCGATCGCTTTGTACAAAAGTATAGGGTTTATGGAATTCGGGCGCAATCCAAGAGGCTTTCGTTCACGCTATCAAGGCTGGCAGGAGTTGATTTCAATGAGACTGGAATTGGATTGAAAGTTTCCCATTCAGCGGGGCGGCGGGCAGCGGCTAAAGCCGGGTGTAAAACCGTTCATTTCAGCCTTGACGGTTGCCCGCTGTCCTGCTACTTTTCTAAGAGTGTGGCTACATCTTCGGGACAACTTTGGCCACAAGTCGGAGCGTAGGACGAGAGATGGGGCTTTCATATACGTCCTGTCTGCTGTTGAAACCAGACCTGCGCTTACGGCTTCACACCACAAGAAAAGGCGGTATGCGCCCATTTAGAAACGTTTTGCCACACAACGTCCAGCTTAACAGCAAGCTCCTGCTGCGAAAGTCCCTTTGATTTTCTAATTGCCTTAATATTTCCCGTTAAGCCAGGGCCGCACCCAACTCGCGGCAGGCTGCCAGTGCTTCATCATCCGGCGCCTCGTTACAAATCACACTATCACAAACAAGATTCGCCCCATCATCCGTGCAGCGTTCCTCCCAGCTGCGCATCCATTCCCCATCGCCCCAGCCATAGGAACCAAACAGCGCAATATTTTTTCCTCTCAGGCTGCTTTCACAGTTGGTAAACATCGGTTCAAATTCCCCCTCTTCCAGCTGTTCGGCACCCATAGACGGACAACCAAAGGCGATTGCATCATAGCTGCCAACCTGATCTGGTGAAAAATTGGCAGCGGTAACCACAGACACTTCTGCCCCCTGGTTCTTTGCCCCTTCGGCAACCGCAGCGGCCATGGCCTCCGTATTTCCAGTTCCACTCCAATAAACAACTGCTATTTTACTCATAAAATAACACTTCCTTTCGATTCGTTTATTTATTTTAGAAACATCTGTCAGCTACTGTAAGCTGCTCGATGGTTTTCCCCTGTTTCCACTGATGAAAATAAATTTTACTGCATACATGGTATTTTTCAAAGATACGATTTGCCGCCTGTGCGTCTCCATATACTTTCCAACAGCCTGAGCATTTGTGGTTGCAGGCTTTGTTAAGAATGAATCCCTGGACATCCTCCGGAGGATAGCTTAAAAACAATCCGATTTCATGTGGAAATTCCTCTGAATCACGGAGACGCTGAATCAGACGGATCACGCAGGCGTTTGGATTTCCCGGCAGATAACCGTATTTCAACAGCAGCTTCCTGGCGTGGTCATCTGCCAGATCGTTTTTCAGCGCATGAGGCCGGTAAGTGTAAATCAGAACATATCCTTTCCGAACCCGAAGCGGTACAATACGAATCCCTTTGGAAACCAGTTTTCTGTTTAAAACAGATAAGGTCTTCGTCAGCGCCTTCCTGCTTGGGCAGGCACATGAAAACAGATTGCCGGTCTTGATTCCGGCAAGTGTAGGCGCGCAATGGCGGATCACTAAATCTTCTGACATAGTCACCTTCCTTTCGCGGAGCATAAAGACAATAGCTTTTTATAGTTAGTGGTATCTAACTTATGTTCAAAAAAATAATACTATTCTCAACATTCTAAATCATCTATGCTTTTCATCTATGCTTTTGTCGCAGTAATTAACCGAACAGTCTTTTCTTTTTATATGGCTCCTTTTGAATCCCTCCAACCTCATATCCGGTATGACGGATCGCATCTGCAAGCACCGCTGTGTCAAGTTCGGTCTCAGAAAGGATCACTGTCTGTTTTTTGCTGCGGGAAGATGTGATCTTTTTGACCGGTAAAGCTTTTCGCACCGCATCATTAACATGGGCTTCACACATCCCGCACATCATCCCATTAACCTCAACTGTATATTTCCACACTGCTCTCCACTCCCATTTTAGCATATCTTATTACGCTTTCTTAGTTAGTATTAACTAACTACATTTAGTATACTGTCATTTCAATGATTTGTCAAGTCATTTAAAATAATAATGTCTCTTTTATCCTTATCCGGCAGCGTACTTCAGACCAAGGTTCTGAAACGAAAAACGGTCTTTGAATACAGTATAGCTGCAAACAAAAACCGTTTCAATGAATCCGGGCTACTTTACAATGAGCGCCGCACCGATTGTAGAACTTCATTTTTCCTGCGAGCCCATTTAAATAATTTTATCCTTTTCCCGCAAAATCTCTTTAATCTGAGGAATCGTTTTCTTTTGATCCCTCAGCTCCTTAATACAGGCAATGCGTTCCACCGTTTTTTCTCTTGGATACCGTCGTGTCAGATTTGAACCTTCCTGAACAAATGGAAGAAAACCCCGATTCCCGTTTTTTCTTTTCCTCTCCAAAACTTTTTCAAATATTTTCATACCTTTCCTTTATATGGTTTAAGGCATTAAAATCAACAAAATCAACTTTTGAGTTAAAGGTTTCTATCATGGCTTTAACCTCCGCAGTTTTCTTTTCTTCCGGCAATTTTTTGACCTTGTTATATAAGAGCGTCATCATCGTTTTATGCTTAAACGTCAGCTTTTGATAATCAATCCCTCCTCTTAAGTGAAAGAAAGATGCTTTTTTTAATAAATACTCTGGCACTTGTCTTCTTATTGCACTTCTGATATTGCTTATATTTTCTTGATCACATACATCTGCTAATCCGACGGTCACAATAATCAATTTTGTATTCGAAGATAATTTCCGCACTGTACTCTTTAAGCCTTTCACGCCGCCCGCATACAAACCGCCAAAATAGATGACACGCTCATAGTCCGTTACGTTTTTCACATACATTCCTTATGGAGACTGTCGTATTGCCGCAGCTATCCGGTAAGTCCCGGAACCAGCCCGGAACATTCGGTGGTAGCTATTCAGTTTTGATGATCCCAACCTCCGCGCCGCAGTGCCCGCACTTCACATATAAATCGGGATACCGGCCCTTGTGGGGGATCTTGGTCTGTGTCTTTGTACCCTTTACTGCGTCCAGCAATTTCCACCCGCATTTCGGACAGTACACTGGACGCATTTTATCTCTTATGTCATTCTGTTCAACCTCCTTCTTGCCTTGGCGCAAACCGGTCACTCCTTTCCGCCAGAGCCAATCCGGCTGCCGGGGAGCAGGCCTGCGATCTGTGCGCAGCTATTCCTCCACTATATCCGTGAGCCAATGCGCCACCGGTCTGGAAAGAAGCCGCGCATTGAGGTACGCCATCTCTAAGGTGAGGCAGGTATTCCCCAAGTAATACCCATCCATGATCGTGAGGGTCATGGCAAGGTCGGGCTGCTCCATATCGCTCAGACAGATCGGCAGCAAGTATTGCACCCGGCCCTGATACCCCTGCGGAACCACAATGCTCGGTTCCACCACAGCCTTCCGCCGCGCCAGCTCAACTGCCGTTTCCAAAAGCAGGGGCAGGTTTTGCGCTTCGCGGATTTCTGCCGGGATACGGGAAAGGTTCTCCTCATCGCCGAGGATATGATCCACGTTGACGCGGATCGGCCATTCCGGGTTGTAATTGACGCCATATTGCGTCATATAGTAGCTGGGCTTCTTCGGCAGCGGGGAGATGTGCCGGAGCATCGGCGACAGCTCTTCCGCAAAGCCCCTGAAATACCATTCCAGCAGGGAGTCCTTCTTTTTATTCCGGTCAAAGCAGGCATAAATGGCCTTATACCGCCGGGTGTAGAGACCCGTATGGAAACAACAAAACTCATTTTCGATATGAAAGAATTTTGCTGCACTGCTGGATATCCGTTCTTCCTTGTAGTCAATCAGTTGTTTCTTAAAGATCGCATGGATGTATCGCTCCAAAATCGGAGTATCTGGATTTTTCGTTAAGTATATAGGGTTTTTGAATCGCCACGGTTCCGGCAGGGCCATCTCCGCCAGCATATCAAGCTGGGAGTACCAGTTCGGGACGTAGGCGAAGGAAAATAAATCC
>CASFBR010000014.1 GCA_949292795.1 uncultured Eubacteriales bacterium | reverse complement strand
ACTGGAATTTCCGGCAGTGATTATCTGCGGCGTACAAAAAGGGGTGCTTCCCTATGAAAGCGGGCGCCATCCGTCGGATGAGGAAGAAGAACGCCGCCTGCTGTTTGTCGGTATGACGCGGGCCAGGGAGGAGCTTGTGCTTACATGGACCGCACAGCCGTCGCCATTTCTTGAGGAGCTTGACCAAAGCAGCATGATCCATGAGGAAGCCGGACCTTCGGGAAAACAAAAGCCTGAGCCGCAGGGACGGCAGATGAGCCTTTTTGATTTTATAAGCTAGTGTACGGACAGGAGGAAAGCATTTAATGATTCGCGTGGCAATTCTTTCAGATACCCATAATGTGCTGCGGCCGCAGGTGCTTGAGGTGATACGCTCCTGCGATGCCCTGATCCATGCCGGGGATTTCGCAAAGGAAGCGGTTTTGGATACGCTGCGGCAGACGGGACGGATTTATGCAGTGCGGGGGAATAATGACCGTACATGGGCGGCGCATTTAAAAGATACGCTGAGATTTGAGATCGGAGGAACTCATTTTTTCCTGACCCATGACCGGCGGAACGTGGACCGGAATCTGGACGGTGTGGATGTGGTCATTTTCGGGCACAGCCATAAATATTTTCAGCAGGAGATCGACGGGCGCCTGTGGCTAAACCCCGGCGCCTGCGGCCGGCCCCGGTTTGGCGGGGCGCTTTCCATGGCGGTGATGGAAATTGACGGACAGTCCGGAGACTATACGGTGGAAAAGATAGACGTGCACTAAAGCTGTATACGAAAATGGAAAAGATTGACGTGCACCAAAATATTATGGTATGATAAAGCATAAAACATGGGCGCGGACACCTTTTTGGGTGTCCGAAGCTTTGTGGAAGGAGATTTACTCATGGGAAATAAAGTGACCCCGAGAACGTTATCTGGTTTTATGGAGCTGCTGCCCCAGGATCAGTTAAAATTTGACAAGATCGCGGCAACCTTAAAGCAGGTCTATGCTTCCTATGGTTTCCTGCCGCTGGACACGCCGGTTCTTGAGGCATCCGAGGTGCTTCTGGCCAAAGCCGGGGGCGAAACCGAGCAGCAGATTTACCGCTTTAATAAAGGCGATACAGACCTTGCGATGCGCTTTGATCTGACGGTTCCGCTGGCTAAATATGTCGCAAAAAATTACAGCAGTCTTACATTTCCCTTTAAGCGCTGGCAGATTGGTAAGGTTTACCGGGGAGAGCGCGCGCAGAAGGGACGTTTCAGAGAGTTTTATCAGGCAGATATTGACATTATCGGCGATACAAAGCTGGATATTATCAATGACGCGGAGCTTCCGAGCATTATTTATAATATTTTTACGAGTCTCGGACTGGATGATTTTACGATCCGTATCAATAACCGCAAGGTGCTGTCCGGATTTTTTGAAATGTTAAATTTATCGGATAATATCACAGATATTTTAAGGATCGTAGATAAGCTGGAAAAGATCGGCCGGGACGCGGTTGCCAAAGAGCTAAAGGAGCTTGGCGCCGATGCATCACAGTGCCAGGAAATCCTTGACTTTATCAGCATTTCAGGAACAACAGCCCAGGTGATTGAAAAGCTTCGCGGCTACGGCGGAAAAAATGAAACCTTTGATACGGGCGTTGATGAGCTGGCGGCTGTGACCGAGGGTATTGCGGCATTTTGTGTGCCGGAGAAAAATTATAGGATCGATTTGTGTATTGCCCGGGGGCTGGATTATTATACCGGCACCGTTTATGAGACGACCTTTAACCGCCATCCGGAGATCGGCTCGATCTGTTCCGGCGGCCGCTATGAAAATCTGGCGGAATACTACACGGACAAAAAGCTGCCCGGCGTAGGTATTTCCATTGGCCTGACCCGTCTGTTTTATATTTTAAGCGCCATGGGCTATTTAAGCGACGGCGCTTCAGTCGGCGCGGATGTTTTGATCATCCCGATGACCGGCGATCTCTCCTATGCGATCGGTGTGTCCAACACGCTGAGAAATATGGGACTGCGCGTACAGATTTATTTTGAGCAGAAGAAATTTAAGCATAAGATCGGCTATGCGGACAAGCTTGGCATCCCGTTTGCCGCATTTATCGGCGAGGATGAGATCGCTGCCGGGAAGGTGACGGTAAAGAACATGGGTACCGGCGAACAGGTGACCGATACGCTTGAAACGGTGGCTGATTTAATGAAGGCTACACTGTCTAAGGCACAGTCCGAAAAAATCATCCGTCTGGATTGATGGAATATTATTCTGAAATGATAAGACATTATAGTTTATGGAGGTACTGGACGTGAAGAAGCGTTTGGCAAAAAAGAAAATGAAACGTCAGGCACAGTGTGCCGCAGAAAATACAATGGAGCTTAAGGCAGCCGCAGAGCGTATGACCGCAGCAGATGCGGCACCGGATGCGGAAAAGGCAGCCGCAGAGCATGTGACTGCAGCAGATGCGGCAGCAGCGGACGTGGCAGCAGCCGAAGAAGCGCCAAAAGCAAAGACAGCGGCTGCAAAGAAGGACGCTGCCTCAGAGGGAAAGACGCAGGTACAGACAAAGGCCGTATGTGCACCGAAGAAAAAGGCTCCGGCTAAAAACAGCCGGCCGGTGAATATTTTCTATGAATTTTCCAGCCACAGTGTAGAACAGCAGGAAATTATCGATAAGATCAAAGGTTGGTGGAAGGAACAGGGCTATCTGCTCAAGGACCTGAAAGAGCTTGCGGTCTACTTAAAGGTGGAAGAAAACAGAGCCTACTATGTGATCAACGATTCTGTAAAAGGCTCTGTTGCTGTAGGCTGACCGTCACAGGCGCAGACGGCACACTTGCGGCAGCCCTGCATTTGGCAGCGGCCCGGCAGTATATTGTTTATAAAGAGAATGTTGCAAAGGTGCTTTACAATATGTGTAGGGCACCTTTAATCATAGATACGCACAGGCTCGTCCGGCGCTGCCGGACGGTTATGGGACAGGAGGTGCATGTATTGAAATTTTTCCATCTTTCCGATCTGCATATCGGACTTAGGCTGTTAAATTATGACCTGAGAGAGGATCAGGAATATATACTGGGACAGATCATTGAAGCGGCAGCTTCGCAGCAGCCCCAGGCGGTCGTTATTGCCGGGGATATTTATGATAAGGCGGTGCCCTCGGCAGAGGCGGTGGAGGTATTTGACCATTTTATCAGCGGCCTTACCGATGCACTTCCGAAAGCAACGGTGATGATCATCAGCGGCAACCATGACAGCGGGCCGCGCCTGAATTGCTTCCGCAGCGTGCTGTCCCGGCAAAATGTCCACATGATCGGCCTGCCGCCCCAGACCGATACGGATTTTATTGAAAAGATCGTACTTGAAGATACTTACGGGAAAATCAATTTCTATCTGCTGCCCTTTGTCCGCCCATCGATGGTCCGTGCGGTCACCGGGGTTGGTGACCAGGGGGTCAGCCTCTCTTACAATGAGACGCTTCACCGGCTGATTGGGCGGGAGCAGATTGATATGCATGTGCGCAATGTTCTTGTGAGCCATCAGTTTTATCTGCCTGCCGGAAAGGATGCCAAGGCGGTGGAGCGTATGGATTCGGAAATCCGTACCATCGGAAATATTGATCAGGTGTGCAGCGACGTTCTTGAAGCATTTGATTATGCGGCGCTTGGACATATCCATAAACCGATGTCTGTGGGCCGGGATGTCTATCGTTACTGCGGTACGCCGCTGGCCTGCTCGGTCAGCGAGGCGGGACAGCAAAAGGGGATCGTCATGGTAGATATGAAGGAAAAGGGGACGACCGGTATTTCTGTTCTCCCGCTTAAACCGCTGCGGCAGGTGCGTATTCTTAAGGGGACGCTGAAGGAAGTGCTGGCGCAGGGCTGTGAGGATTATGTTTCCGTTACGCTGACGGATAACGTTGATCTGGATGTTTTTGACATGCAGGACCGGCTTCGGGCAGCATTTCCGAGACTTTTGGAAATCCGCCGGCAGACTATACGCACCGCAGATTACAGCCAGAGCTTTGTCCCGGAAAAGGCAAAGGATCCTTTGGAATTATGCCGTTCATTTTTAAAGACACTTGGCAGTGAAGAAGAGGCAGTTCTTAAAGCTGTGATCAATAAGGTACAGGAGGGCGGACGATGAGACCATTAAAACTGACAATGCAGGCGTTTGGCTCTTATGGACGCCGCACGGAGATTGATTTTGAAATGGCCGAACAAAACCTGTTTCTGATCACCGGTGATACCGGCGCGGGAAAGTCAACGATTTTTGACGCCATTGTATTTGCCCTGTACGGGGAGGCGAGCTCCGGAACAAATAAAAAGGACGGTCTTGAGCTTCAGAGCCAGTTTACAGGCTATGATCAGGAGCCTTTTGTAGAGCTTGTTTTTAAGGAAGGCGCAGAGCCCGGGGAAGTGTATACGGTGCGCCGCGTGCCGCGTCATTTGCGTCCTTTAAAGCGGGGAAAAGGAATGAAAGAGGAGAACGGCTCGGTGACACTTACGATGCCGGACGGGACGGTCTATCCTCCGAAGGAGACAAACCGCCGTCTCGAGACGCTTATCGGACTGACGAAAAGTCAGTTTATGCAGGTAGCGATGATCGCCCAGGGAGAATTTATGGAGCTTTTACGCGCCCGCTCGGACGATAAAAAAGTAATTTTCAGAAAGCTGTTCCACACAGAGCTTTATCAGGACATTGTCGACGAGCTGGCCCGGCGCTGCAGGGAAATGCTCGGTGTCATCGGTGAAATCCGCACGGCCTGCAAGACGGAGGTATCGCATATGATACCGGTTCCCGGGACGGACAATGGGGACGAGCTGGCCGGACTTCAGCTAAAGATCATGGATTCGGACACTTTTTCAGCAGTTGATATGGAAAAATTGCTTGAACTGTTATATGGTTTATGTGAGCAGTTAAAGACCCGCAGGCAGACGTTAGCTCAAAGCTGTGATGCGGCAGACCGGGAATATTTAAAGCGGCGCGATGCCTGGCAGCAGGCCGCATTGCTCCAGGAACGGTTTGACGAGCTTGACCGGGCCATGGAAGAGCTTGAGGTATGTGCCGCGCAGAAAGCGTCTGTGGACGCTTCGCGGACGCTGATTGGACAGCTTGACAGCGCTTATGAAATTTCCGGCGTATATCAGAGATTTGCAGATGTCCGCGATGCTGTGGAAGAAAAACGCGCGGCCCTTGCAAAGCAGCAGGCATTGCTTCCGGAGCTTGTCAAAGCTCACGAGACGGCTCTGGAGCAGGAAAATACCGGGAAGGCTGTCCTTGACCGGGAAAACGCCGCCTGCGCTCAGATTTCTGAGAAGGTTTCCAAGGCGCTTCAGGCATTAAAAGTATATAATGAAGCTTTAAAAAATATGGAAAAAGCCCGGGAAAGCCACCTAAGCGCCCAGAAGCTTTTGCAGGACTGTCAAAAACGCAGCGCCCGGCTTGAAACACAGGAGGATGAGCTTTCCCGCAGGGAGGAAGCGCTAAAAGATACAGAAGTTTTAAAGGCACAGTGGACAGCCAAGGCAGGGGTTTATAAAGAACTGTGGCAGCAGCTTCTTGAGCTTGCCGATGCGGAAGCGGCTGTCCGCCTCCAGGAGAAAAATACAGAGAAGGCCCGGGCCGCCTATGTGCGCGCCAGCGCGGACTTTGAAGAAAAAAACAGCCGTTATGAGTGGATGCGCCGTACTTTTTTAGAGAGCCAGGCCGGCTTCATTGCCCGGGAACAGCTCTTTCCCGGAAAGCCATGTCCGGTCTGCGGTTCCATGGAGCATCCAAAGCCCTGTACGCTGGCGGATGAACATAAGGAGCTGACCCGTGAGCGGTTGGATGCCGCCCAGAAAGCGGCCGATGCGGCCCGGGCCGCTCAGGAAACCGCCGCAGGCGAGGCAAATGCGGCACGCCTGCTTTTAAAAGAAAAGGAGTCCGGCCGCAGTGTGCAGGCGCAGCGCCTTGGTGAACGTCTTGCCAGACACCCCGGGGAGGAGACTTTAAGTGAGGCTTTTAAGGAGCCTGTAACAGCCGATGCGGTCAGGGCATATCTGCTGGACTGGCGTGAGCGCCTAGCGCAGGAGCAGGCACGGCTTAAAACAGATATGGAAACGCTGACCCGGACGCGCACAGATTTGGACAAGATAAAAGAAGAACAGGCACAGCTTAAGGAGCAGATTCAAAGGGCTCAGGACAGTGCGGCACAGGCGGCCGCCAATCTGGCCGGAAATGAGGCGGCGCTTAAAAGCGCGCAGGATTCTTTGGAATATCCCTCCGAGACTGAGGCGCGCAGGACGCTTGCAGAAGCAAAGCACGCCAGAGCTGCAGCTCAAAGCGCGTATGAAAAGGCGCGCACAAACGAGCAGGCCACACGGTCGGCAGCGGAGACGGCCAGAGCGCTGATTGACCGGTTTTGCGCAGAGCTTCCGGCTCAGGAGAAGGAATGTGCGGCCAGAAAGGCAGCTTATGAGAAAAGCCTGCAAAAAAATCAGCAGAGTGAAGCGCTGTGGCAGGAGCTTGTAAAA
>CASFBR010000013.1 GCA_949292795.1 uncultured Eubacteriales bacterium | reverse complement strand
GCCCCGGCTTTATCTTCTCTATCATACATCTTCATCCGCTGTATTTCAAGCCGCTTCAAAAGAAAAAACCGGAACCGAAGGACATTTCCGGTTCCGGCATTTCTGATTCAAAAATCAACGCTGCGGCTCTGAATATTTCTTTTTTAATGCATGAAGCCGATCCAGCCGTCTTGCGGCATCGCCTCCCAGCTCCTTTGCCGCGGCTACCGCCAGGGCATCTACTACGGCCGCAGGAGCGGCCATGGAATGATATTCATTTTCTTCCCCGCGGTATACGAACAGGTTCATATCTGCTCTCTGGCCGGCCGGCACATACAGCCTGCTTGTAAAGGCCAGCGTCATATAACCGGATTCCCCGGCCTGCTGTAAGATCATCGCGCCCTCCCGTGAAACCTTGGAAAAGCTGAACATGATCACCAGATCATTTTCTCCGGCAAGCGCCAGTCCCTCCCATACCTCAGAGCCTCCGGAGGGCAGCATACAAACCGGAAGGCCGAGACGGCGCAGCCTGAACATCAAAAGCTGCCCCACGGAAGCCGAAGCGCTTTTTGCATGAATATAGATGCTGCGTGCGGAAAGGATCGCCTGCACCGCATCGTCAAATATATCCTCATCCAGATGCTCCAGCGTCTTTTGCAGATATTGCTGCTGCTGTGACAGCCAGCCTTCAAGCCCGAAGGAGCCGTCCGCCTTCATCAACGTCCGGGCCATTTTTGATGCCGGGGATGTCTTTTGTGCCTGCTGACGTTTCATCACCGCATTTTTCAGCTCTTTAAAATCCGCAAAGCCGCTGTGGCGTGCAAAACGCGAGACGGTCGCGTCCGATACCCCGAGCTGACACGCCAGCTGTCTCATGCTCATCAGCAGAAATTCATCGGGATGGGCGCTGATAAACTCCATGATCTGAGCATCCGCCCGGGTAAGCTCATTTTCCACAGGTAAAAAATCAAAAGACATCCTCTGTCTCCTCCTTCACAAAATGCATTCCTTATTCTCCGGCCACGAGCACCGACACATAATCGCCGCCAAGAGCGTAAATCTCTTTCAGCGAGCGCTTTAAAAGGCCGGCTGTCCGCACATGAAAGGCCGCCTCGGGCATAACCTCAATGGTGTAATTGCCGCGCACCATCTCATCATAGACCTCCGCCACCCGGCACATCGTCCGCTCAAATTTCGTGCGGATGCAGCCATACTGCACCGCCTGATGCGTATCGCTTCCGCCGACCGCCGGGATGTTAAGGCTTTGCGCCATCTGCCGGGTCAGCCGCATTGTGCGCTCCCCGTCCAGGGCCACATCCTTCCCGTTCAGATCAATAAAGGACAGACGCTGCTGCTGCTGTAAGGGCAGCTCCGGAATGTGCATGTGATCGCCCACACGGAAGGGATGGCCCGCCCCCACGAGCACCGGATAATCATCAAATAAATCCATCAGCTTTGAAAAGGGCAGAAATTTTTCCTTCTCTTTGTAAGGCTCCAGGCGGTGATTCAGCTCTAAAATAGCTTCCGCCGGCCCAACAGACAAAATATGTCCGCCCTCGCGAATATCGGTTTCCATCCCGGGGAAGATACGCAGCCCGTTTTCAAGGACAATACTGTCCCCCTCGCGAACCCCGGATGATAAAATATAGCTGTACAGCTCGTCAAACTGAAGCGTATTAAAATGCTCGGTAAGACACAGGGCATCTAAGCCTGCCGACTGCGCCTCCCGAAACAGCCAGTCTGTATACACCGTCGAAAAGGGCAGCTTTTTGGCCAGCTTTCCGTGAGTGTGAAAATCCATATACAAATCGATCAACCTCCGATACGCGCCCTTTACACCATACTGGATACGAACAGGCTGACACATACCGTTAAAAAGGATATGGTCAGAAATATCATATCATCATAGGTGACCTTCAGGGAAGCTAATTTTAATTTTTTTACTTCTTTATTGACCGCCGCATAGCGGTAGCCTTTAATTTCCAGCGCTTCCACCGTTGTTCTCGACCGCTTTGCCGTATTGAGCATTAACGGATAAAAGGCATGAATAATCACTTTGATCTGATAGACCAGATATTTAAGCTTTCCAAAAAAAGTGGCGCTGTCCGGCGGATTTCCCCGCATCCGGTAGGATAAAAGCACATTTTGAAACTCCTCCATGAGCATCGGCAGCATCCGATAGGCGTAGGAAATGGAAAAGGACAGACGCTCCGGACATTTAAACCACATCAGCCCGTTGGAAAGCCGGTCCGGGTCCAGTCCGGAAAACACGGTAATGGATGCCAGAGATACCGTCGCAACCTTTAAGGTCAGCACCAGCAGCGGCGCAATGGCCGTGGAGTCGCCGCCCAAAATCAGCGTTGCCACAAACAGGTAGCCGGTCTGGGAAAAAACGCCCAGCAAAAATAAAAACAGTACAAGTCCCGCCACCCGGGCAAGAAATGTGGTCACAACCACGATCATAAATGAGAAAAGCAAAAAAATCAGATCATTGGCAAACCAGGGAACAAGGCCGAAAAATAAATACCAGACGATCAGTATTCTCGGGTCCAGCCGTGCGATCACCGTATCGTCATTGCCATAGGCATTTTTCAACACCTGGTTGCGAAGAAAATCCATAGAAAATTTATCAAACAGATTATCCGACAGCTTCTTTGTGAATCCTGCCATCACTGTCACCTCCAAAGGTCTGAACAAATTCCTGAATCGTATAGCAATATGCCTGCGGGCAGAGCTCCTGCCCCATGGCAAAAATCTCCGGCGGACGTATCCCCGTCAGCTTCCGGAGCTTTTCATTCCCAAAAATTTCGTCCCTTGAGCCGTCCCCGACAACCTGACCGCCGCAAAGAACAATAATACGCTGTGCCCATTCGCATACAAGCTGCATATCGTGAGTGGCGATCATCACTGTATCTGTAATGTCCTTCATTTCCTCCAGAGTGCGGATGATCTCCCGGCGGGTGGCAATATCCAGGTTGGCCGTAGGCTCATCCAGCAGAAGGATTTCAGGATTTAGTGCAATGCCGATAGCAAGGCTCGCCCGGCGCATCTGACCGCCGGACAGCAGACGGCCGTCTCTGTCTTTAAGCCCGGTAAGGCGAAACTGCTCCAGCAGCCTTCCGGTGCGCTCCTGCCACTGCTCTATCCCCCGTACCTTCATGGCATAGGCAATATCCGCCTCAATGGAATCTTTAATAAACATTTCCTCGGGATTTTGGTAAACGAGGGAAATTTTACGGGACAGCTGATCCCGCTTTATACCGCGCAGTGCGCTGCCATACAGCTCAATCTCCCCTGCAGACGGCTTGAGAAGCCCGATCATCAGCTTCATCAATGTCGATTTTCCGGCGCCGTTAGAGCCAATAAGCGCGATCTTTTCCCCCTTGCGGATACTTAAATTTAATCCATCAAAAATTTTATGCGGCTCCCCCTTCACTGATCGGTAAGAAAGGGTGACATCTTTAAATTCCACCGCCGCCGGTGCTTTGCACAATGCCTCTGTCTGTTCCCGGCTTTCCTTATTTATATGGTATGTAAGTCCGGCAAATGTCCGCCGGCCTTCATCTACCGTCGTCGGCAGCGCCGCGGTCAGAGGCAGCACACGCGCTTTCTTAAGCTCATAAGCCGCGCGCGTCACCTGGGGTGGGAAAATATCGGACGCCGTCAAATCCTGCACCCGGCACAGCGCTTCCCGAACCGGCAGCTTCCAGAGCGCCTTTCCGTCCTTAAGCAACAGAACATGCTTGCAGTAATCGGCAATATACTCGGTATGATGCTCTATGACAATGATCGTTTTGCCGTGTTTTTCATTGAGCTCCTTTAGTATTTCATAAATACGGTCTGCATGCCCCGGGTCCAGCTGAGCGATGGGCTCATCAAGAATAAGAACATCCGGCTCTAAGGATACCGCGCCGGCCAGCGCTAAAAGATGGGTCTGGCCGCCGGAAAGCTGCCATATATAATCATTTTCGCGGCCGGAAAGCCCGCACCGTTTCAGTGCTGCACGGCCCCGCTCAAGATAATCTGCCATGGCATAATTCATACAGGCATAGGAGGCATCATCCAGCACCGTCGGACGGACGATCTGGTTTTCAAAATCCTGATACACATATCCCACCTTTGTGGCAAGCGTCCCGACATCGCTGCTGCATGTATCCAACCCTCCGGCCCGTACGCTTCCGGTATAGGTGCCTGTGATAAAATTCGGGATCAGTCCGTTCATCGCCTTACAAAGCGTTGACTTCCCGCAGCCATTGTTTCCCACAATGGCCAGGAAGTCGCCCGCTTCAACCGTAAGGCTTAACTGATTTAATGTCGGTACCGATGCGCCGGGATAAGAAAATGTCAGATTTTCGATCTCGATCACATTCATTTTATGCCTGCTCCTCTCCGCGGGTCCGTACTGCGGCACTGCGGCGCATAACGAGCAGCACGATCAGCGCCGCTGCGGCAGCTACAATCATGCCCGCAGACAATGCCGCACCGCTTCCGGCCCATCCGGCTTCCCAGTCGATCAGTGACATACCGCTTTCCGCCAGCATTTCACAGCAGACAGCTGCCGCAAAGGCTACCAGACATCCGATCACAACCTTAACATTAATCGCTCCGAGATACGTCGCTTTCGTTCTTGGCTGCATTCCAAGAAGCGGCTCGATCTTGCCGTACAGCTTAGGCACAAGGAAAAGCGTCGGCAGCAGGCAGAATAAAATGCCTGAAAACAGCACATCGTTGAGGAAAGCAAAGCCTTCTGTGGCAAAAACACTTTCGGGAAGTCCAGCCACAGCTTCAAAATCGGTCACCGCAAACTGAACCTTTAAAATATCCACAACGGTTCCGAGAAACTGCTGGATAACAACGCCACTCATAGCTGCGATGCCCACCATCCTGCGCTTTGCCGGATTTGCCACCAGCCTTCCGGCAATATAGATGCCGATCGTCAGGGTAATAAACTTCTCAAGCTCGCCTAAACCGCCAAACTGACCAAGCATGATCTCGGAAAACACAAGCTCGCCGGTAGCTGCGCCAAGCGCTGCGGACATGGGATCAAAAAGCATGGAAAGGGTCAGCGGAATAAATAAAAAGTACTCCACGGAAAATTCCACGATCCCCACCTGAAACGAAGGGATCAGCTCTGTAAATAATGTTGCCAGACCATAAAGCGCCATGGTCAGCACAAAAACCATAAGCTTTTGCGACTGTGTTGCCGTTTGTTTTTTCACTGTCTCCATTCTTATCTTCCTCCTGAAAATGAAAAGCAATTTTTATTGACAGCATTACTATACCTCCAGAATGTAAATTTTATTTCATGTGTAATGTAAAATGTAAATAAAATTTCTTTATTTGCCGGCAGACAACACACAGGGCGCCTGCCGGTGAAATACACCGGCAGACGCCCTGCCAACAAAATGACCAGATAGGATAATAAGCATAAAGAATTAATATGACCCGCTTATGTCATGCAAGTCCCGGAAACAGCATGAGCAAAATACCTGCCGCAACCGTTCCCAACAAGGTAAAGGCAACACTCATAATAAACATCGGTTTATAGGACTCCTTATGCGTTGTCCCGGCCAGACCAATAGTCAGAATGATCAGACCATTAATCGGTGCTCTGACTACCGGAAGTCTCAATCCAGCCCGCCTGGCGGCGGTTCCTTACATTATACATACTTTAAATGCACACATGACTCCAGACATCCGGCATCCGGCGCTCCGTACTCTGTCAGATTATGACAAGAAACACCATACGGACTATCTGCACACCTTGAAAATTTTTCTTGAAAATGAACGGAGTCCCTTAAAAACTGCCGCGCAGCTTCATATTCACCGAAACACTCTGACACAAAGACTTATCCGGCTTCATGAGGATTTCGGTCTAAATCTTGATGATGCAAACGAACGTTTTTACCTGCTGGTTTCTTTTTATATCCAGGATGCGCAACCATAAACAGGATTCATCACAAAAAATACCGGGAGCGTCATGCTCCCGGCTTCTGCTTTTAAAAAATATATTTGTCCATCTTGCCCTCATCCTGAATCCACATATTCAGATTGGAAACCGTAATATCCGTGTCTGAGGTGTTCATAAAATAAATATAATATTCCCCTCCGGTCCCCCCAAGGTCCAGTCCCATACCTACATGCGGATCATTCAAAGGTATGGCGCTTCTTTGCTGTCCGTTATCAATGATCCCCATAAAAAACTTCCCCTCAGTTTTATCCGAAACATTTTCAAGATCATAGTCAATGCTAAACTGCTGCTGCTCATTCATCTGTCAGCCGTCATTTCCCGAATATGAAAGGATGCACAGAGTATTGCTCTGAAGTGTAATCGGGTCTGCCGTCCAGACGCCGT
>CASFBR010000012.1 GCA_949292795.1 uncultured Eubacteriales bacterium | reverse complement strand
TCTGCTAAAAAGGCTTTGTAATCGGTAACGGACACCTCGCTTACATTTATATGTAATCATGGGAACCTCTTTACCAAGAATCCTGTCACATATATCCCGATAAGCCTGTCCGGCCATCGTATCGGTTCCGACCAGAGGCTCTCCCTGATTGGTAGAGATGACCACGTTCTCATCATCCGGGATCGTCCCGATCAGCTCCAGGTTCAATATATCCACCACGTCATCAACCGACATCATGTCGCCCCGGCGTATCATATCATAACGCAGACGGTTGACGATCAGCGATACCCGCGCCATACGGTATTCCTTTAAAAGACCGATGATCCGGTCGGCATCCCGGATGGCAGATACCTCCGGCGTTGTTACCACCAGCGCCCGGTCCGCACCGGCAACGGCATTTTTAAAGCCCTGCTCAATGCCGGCCGGACAGTCCAGGATAATATAGTCAAAATCCTGCCGAAGCTGACTGATCAGCTTTTTCATCTGCTCCGGCGATACGGCGCTTTTATCCTTTGTCTGCGCTGAAGGCAAAAGGTAAAGATTCGGATAACGCAGATCACGGATTAACGCCTGTTTGATCCGGCAGCTGCCCTCAATAATGTCCACCAGATTGTAAACGATCCGGTTTTCCAGCCCCATCACCACATCCAGGTTGCGCAGGCCAATATCCGTATCGATCAGTACGACCTTTTGATTCATCATCGCAAGACCGGCTCCGATATTGGCGGATGTGGTCGTTTTTCCCACACCGCCTTTACCCGATGTGACTACAAACACTTCACTCATAGCTATTCCCTCCAAAAAAATTGTCATATTTTTTTCTGAGGTACTTTAACGGCAGCCGCCCGTACGGCAAAAGGGAGGCTGCCTGATGGCTTATCAGTCGGCACCGTCATCCATCGTCGTGCTTCCGCTTGTGTAGTTGATTGGCAGCCGCGCATGGCGCTGCGCAGTGTCTGTTTCGCTGTCTGAGGTATACAGCGGCAGATTAAAGTAAGAGGCAATGGCATCGCGCAACGTATCCACTACGTTAGTGGAGCCATAACCGTTGGAAATGAGCACCGTCACGGCGATCTGAGGATCATTGTACGGGGCAAAGCCTGTAAACCACGCATGATCCGGCTTATCCTCCGACTCCTGGGCCGTACCGGACTTTCCCGCCACTTCCACATCCAGACTTGTAAAGACATTGCTGTAACTGGTCGTATCATTAACCACCTGCCACATGCCCTGACGCACCGCATTCCAGGAGGAATCTGAAATGGTTTTTGTCAGATCATGAAGCACTTCCGGCGTAAAATCCTGGACGATTGCATCATTGCTGTCCGTGATCTTATCCACAAGCGACAGATTGTATACAGTGCCTTTATTGGCCAGCGCCGCCGTATAGCGGTTGACCTGCGTTGGTGTATAGTTGTTCGTACCCTGGCCGATAAAGGAGCGGACACTGGATTCATCCGAAATATTTGGCGCAGCCTCGCCGATCTCAATACCGGTCGTCTGTCCGAAGCCGAACATTTCCGCATATTTTGCCAGCAGCTCAAGTCCCTGCTGATCATTTTCCCGGCCGTCCGGCGTCAGGGATGCGTTATATCCCAGCTCATAGAAAAAGTAGTTGCACGATACGCCAATGGCCCGGGTCACATTGACACTGCCGTGGCCGGCCTTATTCCAGCACGACGGACTTGGCGATACTTTATCAAAAAGAACCTTATCATAGACGGTCGTATCCACATCGATCAGCCCTTCCTCCAGTCCGGCAATGGCGCAGAGCATCTTATAAGTCGAGCCCGGCGCGCTTGTCTGCTGTGTCGCGCGGTTAAACAGCGGCCGTGATTCATTATTTAAAAGTGATGCATAATAATCGGAATCCAGAATCCGGTTCGCATCGTAGCTTGGATAAGATACAAGCGCTTTAACCTCTCCGCTGTTTGGGTCGGTAACGACAACCGCACCGGAGCATATATCCAGTGCCAGCATATCCGGCGTAATCTCCATTGTATAAATCTTATCGCGGATAAAGCCTCTGGGATTGATTGCACCGCTTAAAAGATTATCATAATCTCCGTCATCCTTTGATAAAATCCCCTGGTCATAAAGCAGCAGGCAGATTTCCTGCTCTGTCACGGTTCCCGAGGACAGAACATATTTGTACACAAGCTTATGAAAACCGGAGTCATCCCGAAGGCCGTTTAAAATAGCCGTTACAAGAGCGTCATATACCTCGGATGTATCCACATATTCTCCGGAAATATCAAGAAGCGTTGTATCGATCCAGCCCTTTGCAATGGCATGTCCGAGGAAATCTCCAAGGCCGATCTCGCCGTCCGCCCACTGACTGTAAACCTCCTCGGTGCTGTCATAAAGACCGCCGTTTAAAAGGCTGTTGTCCTTAAGCCATGTATAAATATAATTACAATACTTATCATACTCTTTTGGCAGCGAGCCCTGGGGCTCAAAGGTGTCCGCCCGAAGCAGCCGTTCAAGCTCCGTCATAGCGCTGTCCAGATAAGTATTAAAGCGTTCGCCGACGGAGGCTTCCAGCTCAGTGGCGCCGCTCTCATAAAAATGCTCCGTATCCAGTACGCCGTTTTCAATGAGGGCATGAAACACATCGTTATAGGAAATCAGATGGTCGTCATTGTTATCCTCATCGATGGCCGCATCCACAAGCTTGGCCAGCAAAATACCGGAAATCTTTTCCTCCAGCAGATCATAGATTTTCTTTGTCAGCTCCGCATCGATTGTCAGATACACATCATTTCCCGGAACCGCATTTACAGTCTCGGCTACATCAAGCACACTTCCAAGACTGTTCACATAAAGCGTCTGAGAACCCTTTGTACCGGAAAGCTCGTATTCAAACACACTCTCGATACCGGTCTTTCCCACAATATCACTGGACGTATATTCATCATGGCCATCCTTGGCAAACGCTTCCAGCTGGTCATCCGATATTGTCCCGGTATAGCCGGTAATATGCGAGAAATATTTGCTGTCATTATATTCCCGGATATAATCCTCAGAAATCGTCACACCGGGCAGGTCCGCACCGTTTTCTTTCACCGCCGCCACAAGGCGGTCATCCACATCGCTGACAACGGTCACTGAAACGTATTTCTGATAGCGCCGCATATAGATTTCATAGCGGATGGCCAGTATCTTCATCGTCTTTTCTGTGGAAAACGACGGGTCCACATCAAAAAAGTCCTCGCCGCGCATATAATCAAACAGCTCCTGGGCACTCATGGCATCCTGCCGCCTGCTCAGACTGTCTGTATAATTCAGGCCGAAAATATCTTTTTTAAAGTTGCGTATCGTCGTATCGGAGCCTTCAAATTCCACTGTCCCATTTTCATCAATGACAAACGGCATGTTGTTGATGGTCTCTTCACCGTTTTTTTCCACGATCCCGATCAGCTTTTCGATCATGGTATTTCTTGTATCATTATCCGACAGCAGCGTACTGTCCTCAATAACAATCGAGTAAGCCAGCCGGTCTGAGGCGAGCACAGTGCCATTGCAGTCATAGATCGTCCCTCTCGGAGCCGAAATCTCCGTTTCCTTTTGAATACGGTAGGTAAAGGTTTCCAGGTAATCCTCACCTTCAACCACCTGCAATACAAACAGACGGTGGAGCAAAATGATAAACAGCACTGTAAAAAAGGCGCCGGCGATAAACAGTCTGGATCGGATAACCGAAAAAATTTCTCTTAAAAGTGATTTAAGCAATGAGATCCTCACTTCCTTTTTTATCCAGCTTCTTGCAGATCAACAGTATGAACCGGTAAGCAATAATTGACAAGATCACCGTATAAACAAGCTCCGGGAAAATAATGCGGCCAAGATAATATAAAAAATCGAACCGTCCCCGTACAAGGAAGCTTAAAATATACATAATGATTCCGTAAAGAAGATCCGCCACGCCGATTAAAATCATCGGAAGCGTAATATCTTCCTCGTAATAAATCTGATTCAGATAACCTAATGTAAAGCCGATCACCACAAAGCACAGGGCATTGACGCCCAGATAATAGCTTGTGGAAATATCCAGCAAAAGGCCGCAGAAAAATCCAACCACACAGCCCTCGCTCCGTCCCCGGATCAGGGCAATACTGGCAGTCACAATGATCATCAGGTTCGGTACAATGTCGGCCAGGGCAAAAAAGCTAAAGACCGAGCTTTGAAGCAAAAAGGCGGCGACAATGATCACAATATAGACAAGTGTACGCTTCATTGCACATCCGTCCTTTCCTCCGTCTGGCTTTCGCCGGTTTCATCGGTATCCGTCTGTGCGCCGTCACTGCCGCTTATGTCCGCGCCGGATGCTTCACCGCTCTCCTGCGTGTCCAAAGCCGCATCCTCCACAAGGTCCGCCTTTAGCTGAGTGATCACAAGAACATCTCTTAAGTGATCAAAATCCACCACCGGCGTCACGTTGGCGGTTTTTGTCAGCGTTGACGGGTCCTCGGTAATATTGGAAATATATCCGATCGTCAGTCCGGGCAGATATTTATCGCTTAAATAGGACGTTACAATCTCATTGCCTTCACTGATGGCGGAATCATCCCGGATCAGCTCCACGTCAAGAAGGCCGGTATCCTTCTGCTCAAGGCTGCCGTTGACAATACACTGATCCTCGGAAATCGCATCCATAGCGCTGACGCTGCTGGAGTCATCGGTGATGGCGCGTACCTTGGCATGATTAAAGCCCGTCTCGATGACGATGCCCACAAGACCATTGTCCGCGATCACATTCATATCCACCTCAATGCCGTCGCTGCTGCCTTTATCGATCGTGAATGTATCGTACCAGTTTCCGGCATCACTGCTGATGATCCGGGCGCCGACCATACTGTAATTCGGATAGCTTTCTTTAAGCTCCAGCAGTTCTCTGAGCTCATCCAGTTCATTGAGATTATTTTCCATAGAAGAAATCTGGGACTTCAGCGTATCGACCTCCAGGGCAAGGGATTCATTTTCTTCCTGAAGCTCATGGATGGTTTTGGAATCTTCGATTTTTGAGGAAATCCATGTACCGATACTGTTGAGGCCCCGCTGCATCGGCACGATAACCGTGCCAACGGTCGTTTGTACGATATTATTGGCCGAGCCCCAGGTAAAGCTGACGGCGATGAGCAGACAGCACAGCGCTAAAAGCGCCAGAAACAAATACTTGGGGTTAAGCCGTCCATTTTTCTTATGCTGCTTCATAATTCAATGACTCCTTAATAGAATACGGATTCCCGTACAGAAAAAGCCAGACCGGACAGCTCATAGCTGTTCATGATCACATCCAGCCCCTTTACGACGCTTTCCTGGGGATGGGCGGACATATTGACCTTCATCCGGGTCCGGGCTGCGATCAGCCGGTCAAGGCCGGGAATCTGGCTCGTTCCTCCGGTCACATAAATGCCGTGGTCAAATATATCGTTATTCAGCTCCGGCGGCGTCCGCTCCAAAAGCCCGCGCACCGCATCCAGCACCGGTTCAAGCACAGTCGTGATGCACTGATATACAAGCGGCGCCGGCACGGGAATATGCACCGGGAGCCCGGTGATCAGGTCTCTGCCATAAGCCATGACCGGTTCAGCCATGGTCGGTATGGCGCTTCCAAGGGAAAGCTTTAAAAACTCCGCCGTCTTGCTGCCGATGATGACATTGTGCTCAAGCTTGACTTCATTGCAGATGGCGTCATTGATCGTATTTCCTCCAACCTTGATCAGACGGCTTAAAACAATGCCGCCCAGAGCAATAATGGAGATTTCCGTAGTGTCGGCGCCGAGGTCAACAACCATAATACCGCCGGCGCGGGTCACATCCAGTCCCTCGCCAAGAGCCGCAGCCACCGGCTTTTCCACAATGCTGGCATTATGAGTTTTAAAGGAGGAGCAGCCGATCAGGCTGAAAAAGGCCCGCTTCTCCACCTCTGTGATCGATGAAGGCACTGCCAGATAAAATTCATTGTGGCGCATCATGCTGTTGCTGCAGTTTTGTTTCTTTAACAGAAAGTCAAACAGCCGTCCCATCGGCTCCACGTCGGCGATGACGCCGGCGCGCACCGGCTGCTTGATGACAATGTTATCCGACACCTTTTCGTATATCTCATAGGCATCGTCGCCGGCGGCGACCATGTCCTTTTTCTTTCGTATGGCGATCATGTTATGTTCAACAAGAATATTCTTACGGGTATTATCATATATTTTCACATAATTTGTACCCAGATCCAAACCATATTTACGTCCTGCCATAAAATATTCCTTTCGTAAAAGTGGTGCTGCCGCGTCCTGCGCGGCATATTGGTTTTAGCCCCCGGGAAGCTGTCCGTGCTCCAGAAGGCTCCAGAAAATTTTATCTCCGATGATGATATGATCCAAAAGCCCGATGCCAAGCATCCCGCCAAGGCGTGCGACCGTCGCCGTAACCTTAATATCCTCGGCGCTGGGCGTCGGATCGCCGCTGGGATGATTGTGCACAAGGATGATATGGACCGCATCATGGCGCAGCGCTTCCAGAAAAATATCTCTCGGCGAAATGATCGCTGCATTGACACTGCCCTTGGACAGGAGCACATCTCCGATCCTACGGTTTTTTGTGTCCAGCATCACCATCAAAAGGTGCTCCTGACGGTAATGACGCAACGTCTCCATATAGTAGCCGGCAATGACCGCAGGATTGGTAAAGCCAGGCCCTTTAGGCGTTCCGGACTGTCCGAGCCTTCTTGATAGCTCGAGCACGCACTGTATCTGTATTGCTTTTACCCGGCCGATGCCGGGAATTTTCTTTAACTGTGCCATGGACAGATCGTGGAGCCCGGAAAGGCTGCTGCCTTCACACAGCCTTAAAATATCCACAGCAAGCTCCACACTGCGCTTTTGTTTTGTTCCGGTCCTTATGATCACGGCAAGAAGCTCCGCATCCGATAAGGCGGCGGCGCCCCAGCGCTCACATCTCTCATAAGGACGCTCATTTTCAGGCAGCTCTTTAATTTTTAACATATTATATCCCCCTTTTAAAGTCTCTCCAGGACCTTCGGGGAATCGTACAGCTTTAAGTGTATCATAAAACACTTTAAAAGTATACACTAAGCGCCCATTAAAAATTTGTATAATTCCTTAAAAAATTTTATAAACTGACAATGCCGGCATCCACAAGCTTTTGTAAAGACATCATAATGCCGAATTTTGCATGATTCCATGTAAGCCCGCCCTGAAAATAAACACTGTACGGCGGCTTAATCGGCGCGTCGGCGCTCAGCTCGATGGAGGCGCCGGAAATAAATGCCCCGGCTGCCATGATCACATCGCAGTCATAACCGGGCATCGCCCAGGGCTCCGGGGTCACATGACTGTCTACCGGCGCTGCTGCCTGAATGCCTTTGCAAAATTCGATTACAGCCTCAGGCTTGTGAAACACGATGGCCTGGATAATATCATGGCGGCTTTCCGCTGCATCCGGCACACATTCAAAGCCAAGCTTTTCATAAATTCCGGCCGCAAAGACGGCGCCCTTTAATGCGCCGTTGACAACCTGAGGCGCTAAAAACAGTCCCTGGAAAAAGGCGCGGTTGACGCCAAGACTGGCGCCGACTTCTTTTCCAAGCCCCGGCGCCGTCAGACGAAAGGCCGCATTTTCCACCAGGTCCTTGCGCCCTGCAATATAACCGCCAATGGGCGCCAGCCCGCCTCCGGGATTTTTGATCAGCGAGCCTACGCACAGATCGGCGCCTGCGTCCGCAGGCTCCAGTGTTTCCACAAATTCTCCGTAGCAGTTATCGACCATGCAGATGACATCAGGCTTAATTCCTTTAATAAAGCGTATCAGCTCGCCGATACGGGCGACGGACAATGTTCTGCGGGGCTGGTAGCCCTTGGAGCGCTGGATCGTAACAAGCTTTGTTTTTTTATTGATGGCTTTTTTAATGCCTTCATAATCAAAGCCGCCGTCCGGCAAAAGATCAACCTGGCGGTAAGTGACCCCATACTCTGCCAGCGAACCCTTCTGGGGACGTATGCCGATGATCCCCTCCAGCGTATCATAGGGCTTCCCAACCGGCGATAAAAGCTCATCGCCCGGCCTTAAATTTCCCGACAGGGCGATGGTCAGCGCATGGGTCCCGCATGTAATATGCGGGCGCACAAGCGCATCCTCCGTATGAAAGACACTGGCATAAACCGCTTCCAGCGTATCACGGCCGCTGTCATTGTAGCCATAGCCGGTACTGTCGGCGAAATGGTAATCGCTGACCTTATGCTCCTGCATCGCCCGGATCACCTTGACCTGATTATATTCGGCGACCTCATCAAATTCCAGAAAGCGCGTGGACAGCTCCTTTTCCACAGCCTTGCAGAAGCGGTAAACCTTCGGAGACAGTCCAAGCGACTGATAATATTGTTCCAATGTTTCACCCATTGTAAATTCCTCTTTCTTTTAATTGCTTTAATATATATTCAAGAATATGCGCTTCATCCGCATAATCATTTTTATTAATCCACACGACGTCCTTTTCCCGGCGGAACCAGGTGAGCTGGCGCTTGGCAAAATGCCGTGTATCGCGCTTAAGAATATAGACCGATTCTTCCAGGGAGCGCGCGCCTGAAAAATACGGAATAAACTCCTTATATCCCAGTCCCTGCATCGATACAAGGCCCGGGTCATAGCCCTCGTCCAAAAGGGCGCGCACCTCGTCTAAAAGCCCCTGCTTCATCATCTCATCGACACGCCGGTCGATCCGCTCATAAAGAATTTCCCTCGGGAGGGTCAGCACAAAACAGGCGCTGTTATACGGCGATGTTTTTTGACTTTGCTCGGCATTGTGCGCCGAAATCTTTGTTCCGGTCTTTTCATAAAATTCCAGAGCCCTTATGACACGCTTCACGTTATGCGCGTGGATTTTTTCGGCCGATTCCGGGTCCACCGCCAAAAGCCGCTCATAAAGCGCCTGCGGGCCCTGCGTGTGCGCGATTGCCTCAAGCTCCCGGCGAAAGGCCATGTCGCCGTCATTTTCTGTAAAGTCAATATCTCTTAAAAGGGCCTGGATATAAAAGCCGGTGCCGCCCACAACAAGCGGGATTTTACCCTGGTCTGTAATTTCCTTCATGGCACGGCGCGCCATCCTCTGAAATGCGACAACATTAAAGGGCTCATCCGGCATGAGCTCATCCACTAAATAATGGCGCACCCCCTGCATCTGCCCGGGAAGAATTTTTGCCGTGCCGATATTCATTTTTTTATAAATCTGCATCGAATCGGCGCTGATGATCTGCGCGTCAAGCTTTTTGGCCAGAGCCAGGGAAAGCGCTGTCTTTCCCACAGCTGTCGGCCCGGTAAGGATCACAAGTGGCCATCGCTGCATCCTATCATCTCCCACACTTAGTTTTGAATCCGTTTAAACTTTTTTTCCAGCTCCCGCTGGCTCATGGCAATGATCGTCGGCCGCCCATGGGGGCAATTATAAGGATTATCCGCAGCAAGCAGCGCATTAATCAGTGCGTCCGCTTCCGCAAAGGAAAGCTGCTGATTGCCCTTGACTGCCGCCTTGCAGGCCATGGTGGCCAGGCGGTCGTTGATCATATCCGCACTGATATGTCCGGACTGGGCTGTCATGGCGTCCAAAAGGTCCACAAAAAGCTCCCGTTCGGTATATCCAAAAAGCTCCGACGGCACGGCGCGCACCGCATACTCCCGGCCGCCAAAGGGCTCGATTTCAAAGCCGAACCGCTTCAGCTCGCCGCCATACTGCAAAAGCGCCGCCTCCTCCTGCATCGTCAGTGTCAGGATCATCGGCGGTTCTAAAAGCTGAGCGACCGCCGTACTTTCGTCATAGTGTTTTTTTAATTTTTCATACATGATTTTTTCATGGGCCGCATGCTGATCGATGATAAACAGCTTCTGTTCATACTCCACAAGCCAGTAGGTATCAAAAAGCTGGCCGATGAGCCGGTGCGTGCGGCGCGCCTGCTTTGAAAGCAGACGGTCATCAAAAAGCTCAAGCTGTTTTGCATGTACCGGGATGTCGGTTTGGCGCGGCTGTGCGGGAGCAGACATCCCGGCCTTATCCCGCTCTTCACAATCCGGCCGCCAAGCTTCCTGCTCCTGTGTCTTTACATTTTCCTGTTCAGGCGGTTGCAGGGCTGCCCGGGCTTTATAAGCTTCCGGCGGCTGTGCGATCATCTGCACCGGGCTTCTTAAGGTGTCCTTGCGGTCATCTGCGATTTTTCCCCCAGTGTCTGCTGCTGTATTTTTAAGCCGCCGTGTCTCAAAGGGCTCCGGCGCCGGCGCAGCCTGCCGCGCTTTGGCCTCCTGCCGCTGCCGCGCCGCCGCTTCCTGTCCGGTCTCAAAGGTGACCTCCGGGATCAGTTCCCGGCCCTCGAGCGCTTCCCGCAGCGTGCGGTACACAAGCTCATAAACTTCCTCGCCGTTATTAAAGCGGACCTCCATTTTTGTCGGGTGGACATTGACATCGAGCCGGGCGGCATCAACCGTTAAATGCAGCGCCGTAAACGGATATTTATGAACCATGACAAAATTTTTGTAGGCATCCTCAATGGCCCGGGTAATCACCGGACTTTTAATATACCGGCCATTGATAAAATAATTTTCATAGGCCCGGTTGCCCCGGGAGATCAGCGGCTTTCCGATGAAGCCGGAAATTTCCATATTAACAGAGCTGCGTTCAACCTTTAAAAGATTTGCCGTAATATCCCGCCCGTAAATATTGTAAATAATATCCCGAAGCTGCATATTTCCGGCCGTATGGATACGGTTCTGCCGGTTATTGATAAACTTAAACGATACCTCCGGATGGGAAAGCGCCAGGCGCATCAGAAGGTCATGGACATAACCGGCTTCGGTCATTTCAGACTTTAAAAATTTCCGGCGGGCCGGCGTGTTATAAAACAGGTTGCGCACGATCATGGTCGTGCCCGCCGGGCAGCCGATCTCCTCATTTGCCGTTTCCACACCCCCTTCTATACAATAGCGGGTACCTGTGAGCGCATCCGGCGTTTTTGTCACAAGCTCCACCTGTGCCACAGAGGCAATGCTTGAAAGAGCCTCGCCGCGAAAGCCGAGGGAGGCGATCATTAAAAGGTCCTTTGCAGAACGTATTTTACTTGTGGAATGGCGCAAAAAAGCCAGGGGAATATCGTCCCGCTCTACTCCCGTGCCATTGTCCGTCACGCGGATCAGGCTCGTCCCGCCGTCTCTGATCTCCACAGTGATGGCTGTGGCCCTGGCATCAATGGCATTTTCCACCAGCTCCTTGACAACCGAAGCCGGCCGTTCCACCACCTCTCCGGCCGCAATCTTATTAATCGTTTCTGAATCAAGCACATGAATATGCTGCATTACCGATCACCTTTTTCTAAAAGCTCCTGCTGAAGCTCATCCAGCAGGATCATCGCCTCTAACGGACGCATCCTTGACAGGTCTGCGCCTTTGAGCTTTTCAATGACATCACTGACCGTATCCGGAAGCCTGTCTGTATTTGTCATACCGCTGCTGCTTGCCATACCGCTGCTATTTCCCATGCCGCGGCCACTTTCCATAGCGCTGCTATTTCCCATGCCACTGCCACTTCCCATAGCGCTGTTACTTGTCATAGCACTGTTACTTGTCACACCACAGTCAAACAGCGACATCTGCCCGTCCGGACTGTCATCTTCTTCCCTGGCTGCGGTCTTTGTGCAAACGGAGGATGTGCTTCCGCCGTCTGTTCCGGCTGTACCAATCTCCCGGACACGGTCTGCAATATCGGTGCTTACAAGCTCCTCCACCAGCTCTTTGGCCCGGGCAATCACACTGTCCGGAACACCGGCTAACTTTGCAACCTGGATGCCGTAGCTTTTATCTGCGCCGCCGCGGATGATCTTTCGCAGGAAAATAATATCATCCCCCTGCTCCTTGACTGCGATACAGTAGTTATTAACGTTCGGCAGCTTGCCCTCCAGCTCCGTCAGCTCATGATAGTGGGTGGCAAATAACGTCTTTGCCCCGAGAAGCTTTGGATTGCTGATATGCTCCACCACAGCCCAGGCGATGCTTAAGCCGTCAAAGGTGCTTGTGCCCCGCCCGATCTCATCAAGGATCAGCAGGCTGTTTTTTGTGGCATTTCTCAAAATGTTTGCCACCTCGGTCATTTCCACCATAAATGTACTCTGGCCGCTGGCCAGGTCATCACTGGCGCCCACCCGGGTAAATATCCGGTCCACAATACCGATATTGGCCGACTGTGCCGGAACAAAGCTTCCCATCTGGGCCATAAGAACGATCAGCGCGCTCTGACGCATATACGTTGACTTCCCGGCCATATTCGGGCCGGTAATAATCGAAATACGGTGAGTGTCATTATCCAGGTATGTATCATTTTCAATAAACATCTGACTGGCAGACATTTTTTCTACTACCGGATGACGGCCGCCTTTGATATCAATCACGCCCTTTGTATTGATTGCCGGGCGCACATAGCCGTTGCGTTCAGCGACAAGGCTTAAAGAGGCCAGCACATCAATCCGGGCCAGCGCCCGGGCGGTCACCTGAATTCGCGAGACTTCAGCAGCAATCTGATCCCGGATCATGGAAAACAGATCATATTCCAGAGAAAACAGCTTATCCTCCGCGCCAAGGATCATATCTTCCAGTTCCTTAAGCTCCGGCGTAATGTAGCGCTCCGCGTTGGTCAGCGTCTGTTTGCGCGTCCAGTCATCCGGCACGAGTTCCTTATAGGAATTGGTCACTTCCAGATAATATCCAAACACCTTATTATACTTTACTCTTAAATTTTTAATGCCGGTCTTTTCCCGCTCTTTAGCTTCAAGTTCCGAAAGCCACTGCTTTCCTTCGGTCTTGGCATGACGGTACTTATCAATATCCTCATGGTAGCCGTCCTTAATAATACCGCCGTCCTTTAGCGCGATGGGAGGGTCATCATTGATGGATTTTTCAATCAGTTGGCAAATGTCCTCAAGGCTGTCCATTTTCTCATAAATATCCTTAAGCTCCGCACTGTGATAGTTTTTCATCAAATACCGGATTGAAGGAATCATAGCCAGCGATGATTTAAACGCTACAAGGTCTCTCGGATTGGCCGTCTTGCAGCTGATCTTGCTGATCAGACGCTCCAGATCATAGACCGGATTTAAATATTCACGAATCTCATCACGGTTGATCAGCTCTGTGTTGATCTCTTCAATCGCATCCAGGCGGCGTTCGATCTGCTTT
>CASFBR010000011.1 GCA_949292795.1 uncultured Eubacteriales bacterium | reverse complement strand
ATGTCAATAAAGGGATTATTGTCAATTTAAACCATATTAATACCATTACGCCGGATCGGCGGATTTATCTGAGCAGCGGCCTTATGGCAGAGCTGAGCCGCAGCCGGAACAGCGCGGTTAAGCAAAGGATGATGGACTATTATATGCCCGGCGGCGATCCTAAATGACGGTCCCGTACGGTCTGGAGGTTTTTGGATGCTTATAATGCAGGGGTGCATGGATGCTTTGAATATTGCCACGGAGGTGTGGCTTGGCTACTGGCTTTTTGATATGCCGTCATGCCGCCGTTATAAAAAAAGATGGGTGCGGATTCTGGAATATATGCTCTGTATCGGATGGCCGGCTTTTATTATTGGATTTAACCGGTTCGTAGGTGCAAGATTCTCTAACACTCAGACGGTTATCGTTATTTTTTGCTTTTTTATAAGTCTCGCTCTGTTCTCCACGCGTCCGCTAATGTGTTGTCTGGCGTGGGCCGGAATTTATTACGCAACGGTCAGCCTTATGGAGGTGCCAGGGCTTGTGCTTAGCGGATGGCTAACGGGGCGGCCATACATTGAATGTATTCATCAGTCGATTATTTATGACTATATTTATCTGTCCGTGCTGTCCCTGCTTTTAATGGCGGCTGCGAAGCGGTGGGGAGCCTTGCTGCGTCCCCGGATCCGGCACATGATCCACCGGAAAAATGCCGGGCTGTGGTTTGTGATTGCCGTTGCGGAATGGTGGATTATTACCTATTTTCTGATGCTTGGCTTTACAAGAAGCGGGCGGGATGTATTTATTTACAGTATGGTGACGGCGTTTTTTGTTCTGTTTTTATTGATTTTTCTGGCAGCGTTTGTAATTTACCGGCAAAAGGAACTGAACCATATCCGGCAAAAACAGGAGGACGCCAGACGGGAGCAGGCTTATGAGCGGATAAAACAGGACTATCTTCAAAAGAGCCGGGAGCTGCATGATATGAAGCATCAGCTTCAGCCGGTTGAGCTTTATCTTTGCGAACAGGCTCCGGATAAGGCGCTGTGCTATGTGCGGGAGATGCTCGGGAATTTGAATGAGAGCCAGGAGAGACTGCACCAGTGGACGGGGCATCCTCTTTTTGACAGCATTTTAAATCAAAAGGCCGATCAGGCCCGGGAGCTTGGTATTAACGTTTTTATTCAGACCGCCTTGCTGCATACCGGCCTGCCCGACAGAGACTTAAGCGTCTTACTTGGCAATCTTCTGGAAAATGCCGTGGAGGCGGCCGCTCAGTGTCCGGGGGAGAAGCGTATGGATGTGTATCTGGAACAAAAAGGCAATATGCTCATGCTTCGCGTGAAGAATACGCTGGCGCATCCGCCGGTTGAAAGCCATGGACGCTTTGAGACGACAAAACCGGATAAGAGCAGTCACGGCTGGGGGCTTGAGAGTGTCCGGGCAGTGGCACAAAAGTATGGCGGCCAGCTAAAGCTTTGGTATGATGCCCACATTTTTGAAGCTAAAGTGATATTATTAGAAGAAAGCGAGGGAGAACATGGAAAAGGAAATCAAGATGCTTGAAGATGAATTAAGAGAAATTGATAAATTTGAATCTAATGACGAAGAAAATGATATACAGAGTTTTTCAGCTATATGTGGTTCTTTTTTCTCTATTATTTGTTGCTGATAAGGATATTTCCAACTGCTCTGATATACTGCGGCATCTAAGAGCGCTCAGGCGCTCGTCTGCCGGAGGCGTTCAGGGCAGTTTTCTTTTTTAAAAAAGAATTTTACTATGAAATGAATATGCAGTGCATAGCGCGGCAATGACATATACAAAAATCTGCTGCCATGTGCTTTTAGTAGGGGGATGAGTGGTGAACAAAAAGGAAAATATGTTTAGTGAAGACCGCGGATTTTGGGAAAAGCTTTGGGGTGCGCCTATTCCAGAGAATGTCTGGCAAATTTGTATGACCGGTGACAATACGCCTGGAGATTTGGAAAAGGAAATATCCGATCGGCTTGTAAAGAACTGCTGCGGCGTTCATCGATCGTATCATGGGGATTGGCTGAAGGAGCAGTGTTTTTATACATTTTATGCGCCTGTGCTGGGGCTTGCAGAGGAAATCCTTGAGAATAGAGATAGGAAATTCGCTTTACAGCCGGAGAAAACCCAGGAAATTTCATGGACTGCTTTAGATGAAGGCGTGCGTATTTCCTTGCTAAAGCTTCTCTTTGGCAGACTGGAAAACGTGTGTGTGCGTGTGCTTATTGCGGATATGCGCCAGCGCAAAGAAATGGGACAGCTTTCAGGAGATTCCCCGAAAGCTGAATATGAATACTATACAAAAGCGTGTCTTGGCGACGGCGCGTATCGGGCCGGGATTTTGGCGCAATATGGCGGACTTGCCCCGGTCATGGGATATGTGATCGGAGATTTTGTGACGTTTATAGAGGATTTTTTCAGCCATATGTCCGAGGATATGACGCTGCTGGCAGAAACATTCTGGAATGGAAAAAGTCCCGCACATATCACGGAACTTATTCCCGGAATGTCCGATGCGCACTGCGGCGGCAGGGCTGTTGTGAAGGTGACGTGGGATCACCGGCATACGCTTTTTTACAAGCCGCGGTCTGTGGAAAATGATATGTTTTATCAAAGGCTGTATCAATGGATCGGAGCGGCCTGCGGTTTAAAGATACGCCCTTATAAGGTTGTTGACCGGAAGGATCATGGATGGTGCCTGGCTCTGGAAAAGGAATCATGTCATTACCGTACGGAAGTGGAAACCTATTTTAAGAAGCTCGGTGTGCAGCTTTTTTTATGTTATTTATTTTGTGTGAAAGACCTCCACTATGAAAATGTGTTTGCGTGGAAGGATGAGCCTGTTTTTGTGGATATGGAAACGTTTCCCGGACTTTTTGAGACACATACAGCCTCGGATATGGATGGTCTCGTCCGGCAAAAGCTTGCCGCTTCTGTACTGCTTACCGGAGCCCTTCCGGTAACTGTATGGAATTTTGACGGTCAGGGCGTGCGCATGGGCGCCTTTGGCTCTGCCGGAAAGCAGAGGCTTCCTTTAAAGATACCGGTGATCATCCGGGGAAAAACATCAGAAATGGAAGTCGTGCTGCACAGCCCGGAGCTTTATGTGCAGGGGAATCTTCCGGTATTTGAAGGAAAAGCCGTTTTACCGGCAGATTTTTTACCGGAACTGATTTCAGGATTTAAAATGGCCTATGAGTATGCAGCTGCTCACAAATCCGATATTTCTGAAAAGGTGCGGCCGTACTTTTTTGCAAACAGCCGTGTGCTGCTGCGCAATACCCAGCAGTATTTTATGTATCTTCAAACAGCGGCAAGTCCGTTGCTTATGAAAAATCTGCGGTATCAGCGGATGCTGTTTTTTAAGCTTTACCAGAGCAGGCATGTAAAGGAACAGTGGAAGCTTTCACTTGTCCGGTATGAATCCGGGGCGATGGCCCATCGGGATATACCGTATTTTTATATGAATGGCCGGAAGACATCATTATTTGACGGGGCAGGGAATGAATACAAAGATTATTTTGATCAGTCGCCTGCGGAGGCTTTTAGAAAGAGACTTCAGATGCTTTGCGATGATGATTGTAATTTTCAGGAAGGGCTTATACGCTTGTCCATGGCTGCCATTTCCGGGAATAATCAGAGCTTTTTAAACATTTGTTCAAAGTCTTCCGGTATACAGACTGGGGAAGGACAAATGCTGAGAATAGGTACAGCAGCGCTGCCAAAAAACAGAGAAGATAACGGATCGGATAAAGACCGCTGTATGGAAGGGGCCGGGAGTATTGGAAGGATGCTGCTGTCAATGGCAGTCGTTGATGACACAGGCCGGATGTTTGGCTGGCCGGCGCTGAATTATTTTGGCCTGGATGAAATGAGCTGGCGGCTGGCCGGGCAAAATATGTATTTATATGACGGACTTGCAGGGACAGGGCTGTTTCTGTCCGTTTTGGCGCATCTGTCCGGGGATCGTCAGATATGCCATGTTTTTCAATGTGTTCAGCAACAGCTTTTTGCTTATACCGAAAATGTGTATGACAATGGATGCGTTTCGGATGCACCCACGGGAATTTTTAATGGAGAGGCTTCTTTAATTTATCTGTATCTGATCTGGCACCGGCTGTTTAAAGAACCGGTTTATCTGTCATATGCAAAAAAGCACAGTGCTGCTGTGGAAAAAATTTATCCGGAGGATCAAAATAAAGATTTGCTTTCGGGAAATGCCGGGCTTATGACCGCCTGGCTGCATATGTATGACGTGACAGGCGACAAGAAATATTTAGAATGGTCTGTCGACATCTGGCACCGGCTGGAGACATGTATGATCAGGGAAAATGACACAGCCGGATGGATCGTTGCGAATGAAACGCATCCACTGGCAGGGCTTTCCCATGGAAACAGCGGCTTTTTACTGGCATTTTCAAGATTGTACAAACGGTATTTGGATGACCGCCTTGCCGGACAGATAAGAGAACTGCTTGCGTATGAGGATCGCCTGTTTGATCCGGGTACAGGGAACTGGCTTGATCTGCGCAGTCAGCCGGGCAGCAAATTGGCGAATCATAAGCCGGATGAAAAGTGTTCACCGGCCGCATCGAAGCATGTCAATGATGCGCTGGGCTGGTGCCATGGTGCGCCGGGGATTTTACTGGCGCGGCTGGAGCTTAAGAAAAACTGCCCGGAACTGGGGCGTGCTATTGTCGATAAAGACATTGCCCGGGCTATGGATAAGCTTAGCGGGAACATATACCGTCCGGGATTTTGTCTGTGTCATGGAAATTTTGGCAACAGCCGGATTGCCCTAAAGGGAATCGCTTCTGCGGCTGAAGAAAGGCATAAAAGGCATCTGCCTGGAAGCGATACCGGATTGGAAATTCAGGCGGCTGCGGCATGGCAGTTTTATAAATGGACAAAGGAAGAAGTACTTTTTAAAATTGTCCATGGCGGCCTTCTGCCCCAGGAACGGTATAATCCCGGCTTTATGACCGGACTGAGCGGAATCGGATACTCCCTGCTGCAATACTGTGCCCCAAAACTGCCGGATATACTTGCTTTAGAGCTTTGATTTTAAAAATGATGATTTGAATATATTGAATAATTGATGTTTAAATGACAAAATAATAGAAAAATAAGGGAAATTATGACAAATTGACAAAAAATAACGGTTTTTAGACACAACAGGCACGGAGGAAAAAATGTGGTATACTAAAGGTATCGGAAGGGGGGCTTAATACCTTTACAGGTATTATATGCTCCGGTTGGGAAGGTAATTGATAATGACATCCTTGAGAAGCGTGTTATACGTCCTCGTTTTTGTAATCAGCCTGCTTCTTCTATCGGTGCGTTTTTTACATATCAAATGCTATAATGACATTCTGACGGATGATTTTGTCCCTGATGAAAGGTATACGGATTATCTGGAGAATGACCGGATGGAAGACGTGGATGTGTATGCGCTCTGGAAGCATTATGACAGCCTGTCCATAAGCTATCCTTATTGGGCCGTATCCGAATCCATTATTTTGGATCGGGATATTCATTATTACACAGAACCTGATGTACATTCGGAGATTATGTACACATTAAAGGCGGGGGAGCGCACAATATATTCAACATATGAAAGGGGGCTTTTTATGAACACATCGATTAACTGGG
>CASFBR010000010.1 GCA_949292795.1 uncultured Eubacteriales bacterium | reverse complement strand
AACAATAACACCGGCGGAAACGAATTTAAAAAATAACGAAAGCGGGCAAATAATTGTGAAGAAGCTGATTGCGCTGCTGCTGGCTATTATCGTTCTATTGTCGCTGGGCGCTTGCGGAGGTGGCAGTGATTTACCGCCCTTTTCTCACGCCGCACCGCTATCAGTGTGACGTCATAATATGCTTTTACTTGCAGTAATCATTGGCGCGGCTCTGATCATGCTCTCCGTTTATATTGAATGGGCGCTGTACCGTCCGATACGAAATCTTGTGACAAAGATGGTGGAAATTTCCGAAGGCAATTTCGAGGCGCAGATTACGGATATGACCAACCTGCGGGAAATCCGTATTTTAAACCGGACGTTTAATACAATGGTGGAAGAGATCAAGCATTTAAAGATTACCGTTTATGAGGATGCACTCCGTGAACAGAAAACAAAGCTGGCATGGCTTCAGATGCAGATACGGCCGCATTTCCTTGTGAATGCGCTCAATACGGTCTATTCCATGATTAATATGAACCGGGCTCAAAATGCGATGGATATGTGTATTTATCTGTCCCGGTATTTTCAGTTTTTATACAACCGGCCGACAGAGCTTATTTTAATCTCCGAGGAGATCGAGCATGTGACGACTTATATGAAAATCCAGCAAATGCGCCGGCCAACCGCCGTCTTCTACGATGTGGATATAGACAAGGACTGCAATCTGTGCCTGCTGCCGCCGCTGCTTTTGCAGACGTTTGTGGAAAACAGCTTTAAGTATGGCTGTGATCCGGCCGGAAAGCTGTATGTTTCGATCAAAGCCCGCCGGGAGGGGATACATACCGTAATCACGATTTTTGATCACGGCCCCGGCTTTTTGCCCGATATTCTTGAACAGATCAACCGGCAAAAAACGATCATCAATAACGGCCGGGAATGTGTGGGGATTGCCAATGTATGTGAACGGCTGAAGCTCTTTTTTAAAGACCGCGCCCGCATGATCGCTTATAATGACGAAGGAGCTGTGATCAAAATTTATATTCCGATGGAGGAGCGGTAAGAATATATAATTGACAATCCTGCGCGAAGATAGTATTCTGTTGGTATACCAACAGAATAGCGTCGGTGTTAAATGCCAGGATGCCATGGCTGGAGCGTTTTTGTCTCCTTGTACACGGACGCTGTGTTTTATGGAGGGACAAAAAATGGCAATGGACGATATTTTGTATGCTGTGGATGTGCCGTGGATGGCGGCTGCGGTGGCCGGACACCGTGTTTTTTGCAGTGGAGAGCCTGCAAAGGCGGAGGCGCAGGCCGAAAATCGGGGAGAGCGGATCGTAAAGACATGCTGCCGGGCCTGTATTGCCAACTGCGGTGTTCTGGCACATGTTAAGGACGGCCGGGTAGTAAAGCTGGAAGGAAATCCCCAGGACCCCATGAGCAAGGGGCGGATGTGCGCTAAGGGGCTTGCAGGGATTCAGGCACTTTATCACCCGAATCGAAACAAATATCCGCTCAGACGTGTAGGTGCGCGGGGCTCAAACCGCTGGAAACGGATCACATGGGATGAAGCATTGACCGAAATCGCGCATAAGCTTATGGATACACGGGAAAAGTATGGCGCTGAGGCAGTATTTTGCTCCACCGGCGGCGGGGGCAATCCCGAAATCTGGAGTATTGCGCGGTTTTGCAATATTTTTGGAACGCCCAACTGGTTTGAGCCGGGCTGCGCTCAGTGCTATCTCCCAAGAGTACTTGCCTATACGATGATGTATGGCGGGACAGACCCGAGTATCGCGGATTCCAATGCGCTTGAGATTTATTTCCCCGATGAAACGCCGATCAAGTGTCTGGTGCTTTGGGGGACAGACCCATCCTATTCCTGTCCGTCCAGCGGCGGTGCAGCGGTCGTTGAACTGCGTGCCAGAGGCGTTAAAACGGTTGTCATTGACCCGCGGCTGACGCCTGATGCGGCGAAGGCGGATGTGTGGCTGCCGATACGTCCGGGAACCGATGTGGCGCTGATGTTTGCATGGCTGCGCTATATTATAGAAAATGAGTGCTTTGACAGGGACTTTGTGCTGAAATGGACAAATCTTCCATATCTGGTAGATACCGGGACAAAGCTGCTTGTGCGCAGCGAGGTCAGCCACGATGCCGGCGCACCGGATACGTTTATGGTGTGGGACGAAAATACCGGTATGATGAAGCCAATGGCCTATCCGTGGGATGACCGTCTTTCCCCGGCCCTTTCGGGCACATTTGAGGTGGACGGAAAAATTTATAAAACGGGCTTTACTCTTTTGTGGGAGCGGGTAGCTGATTTTACGCTGGAAAAGGCAGCGGACATTTGCTGGCTTGATAAAACGCGGATTGAAGCGGCAATCCGTATGTTTACGGAGAATACGCCCGGAGGTCTGGCACTTGGCGTAGCCACAGACCAGACGCCCAATTCCGTTCAGGCGGCAATGGCTGCTGCGACGATCGATCTTCTTATGGGAAATGTAGAGCGTCCGGGAAGCCTGCTGCAGCGCTTCCGCACAAGCGGCGTACTTAAGATGCCGAATTATCCGGTGCCGGTGGCGGCGAGGATGCTTCCGGAAGGCCAGCTTGAAAAGCGTCTTGGCGGCAACGAGCATAAGGGGCTGCATATCTGGTATGCGGGGCATCCGTCAAGTATCCGCGATGCCATTTTAGATGGCAGGCCCTATCAGCCCAGAGTGTGGATCGACCGCTCGGGAAATAAGCTTGGCGTTGTAGCCGAGAGCAAAAAATGGGCTGAGGCCATCGAAAAGCTGGATTTTATCGTCCATATGTACATGTATCCCACGTCATTTTCCGTTTATGCGGACATTCTTCTTCCGGCACAGGAGTGGCTGGAGACAAATATGATCGTGGAAACATGCAATCAGCTGTTTGCACGTCAGGCAGTGACACACCTGTGGGAGACAATGGATGAAACGCTGTTCTGGTCGAGACTGGCGCGCAAATGTGCCGAGCTTGGCCATGAAAATTGCCGGAAAGCCTTTGATCCGGATTTTATGGGAGAAGACCTGGCTTACTGGGATTCAATGGAAGAGTTTTTCAGCCATTTTACCCGGGTGGTCGGCATGGACTGGAAGGAATTTGCGGAAAAGGCACCGTTTGAGTATTTGCCAAAGGATGAGTGGCGGCAGTATTATGTATATCAGAAAATCGATGAAAAAACCGGGAAGCCCCAGGGATTTCCAACACCTTCTAAAAAGCTTGAGATTTATCTGGAAAGCATGATCACCCTGGCCCGCACCGGAAAGCCTTTTGCCACACAGCCGCTGCCTCCGGCATCCCGGGATTATGAGCCGCTGCCGTATTATCTGGAGCCGGTGGAAAGTCCGGTCAGAGACGATGCGCTTTCCAGAGAATTTCCCCTTGTCATGACCAATGGCCGTGTGCCGTTTTATCATCATTCTACACTGAGAAATGTTCCGGCTATGCGGGAGATCAGCCCGGTTCCCGAAATATGGATTCATCCGGAGGATGCACAAAAATACGGGATTTCCCATGGCGGATGGACATGGGTGGAATCTTTGAGAGGGAAAATCCGTGCCCGTGCCTGTGTGACCCAGGGCATCCATCCCGGCGTCGTATGTATGGAGCGCTTCTGGAATCCGGAAAATCTGGATAAAAAGACCCATGGCTGGCAGGAGATGAACGTCAATGTATTATCAAAATCCAGTGCGCCCTATAATGATGTGGTAGGCACTTATACGCTCCGGGCCTTTCAGGTAAAGCTTTATCCGGCAGACGGCGCACCGGAGGGCGTGTGGACGAAACCGGAGGACTTTTCGTGCTGGCTTCCGGCGGACATGGCGCCGACGCATCCGTTGGATGCAGCGTATGACAGCGGTAAGGAGGCGGTAAAGAAATGAAGCAGTATGCTATTGTGATTGATCTGGACCGGTGTATCGGCTGCCGGGGCGGCTGCCAGGTGGCCTGTAAGACCGAGCACGATATTGAATTAGGGCCATCCCGGAGTACACTTTATACAATGGGGCCATTCGGCGTCTTTCCTGATCTTGAAATGTATTTTCTGCCGGTTATGTGCCAGCAGTGCAAAGCTCCGGCATGTGTAAAGGCATGTCCCACCGGAGCCTGCTATAAAGATGTAACAGATGGCGTGGTGCGTATTGACCGGAAAAGCTGTGTCGGCTGCCGGAAGTGCCAGAGGGCATGCCCTTATGATGCGGTTTTTTACCGCCCAAAGCTAAAGGTGGCCGATAAGTGTGATCTGTGCAGCAAGCGGCGGGCAGAAGGACTGGAACCGGTATGTGTGACAAACTGTGCCGGAGGGGCGATCATGTTCGGCGATGTGGACGATGAAAACAGTGCCGTGTCTTTGGCGCTGAAGTCTGCCGGTCATCATGTGTATGCGCTAAACGATCCGGGTGTGCATCCTTCAGGGCGTTTTATTTTGCGGGGCGCCCGCTGGCATGAGCCGGAATTAAAGCATAAAGGGGCCGTAAACGAACAGTCCGTAAACGAACAGGAGGATGTATGATGGAAACCAGGATGAACCGGATATTTTATGCAAGAGAGCTGATGTACCATTTTTTAAGCCGCCTGTATATGTTTGAAGTCGACACAGACCTTTGGAAAACGCTTGAGGCGATGGAGGTGCCCGGGGATTGCCCGGACAGGGATATGACCGATGGCTATAAAAGGATATATGACTGGGTCCATACCCATACGGGCAGCGAAAATGATCTGGATATACTGGCAGCGGACTATGCCCGGGTATTTTTGTCCGCCGGTGTGGCTGCCGGACGGGCGGCGTTCCCTTATGCTTCAGTCTATATGGGAAACCGCCATCTGACCATGCAGGAACCGGCAGGGGCGCTTTCGGCGCTATATGCATCAGAAGGACTTACCGTCCGGGAGGATATGTTTAAGGTGCCGGAGGATCATATCGGACTGATCTTTGAATATATGGCCCGGCTGTGTGCATTAGCCAGGAAAGCATCGCCCCATGTGTATTTAAAGGAACAGCAGACCTTTTTTGAAAGCTTTTTAAAACCATGGGTCGGGACATTTTGTAAAATGATCCGGGATTGCAGCGAAACCGGCTTTTACCAGGGACTTGCGCGGCTGACAGAGGGCTTTATGGCTCTGGAAGCCGAAAGTCTCGGAAGCCTGCAAAATAGCGGAGCACTGTAAAGTATTGGAAATATACAGATTTGCAAAGCATCAGGAATTTTTAAGTCATTGAGTATTCTATTAAAATTTACTTTCGATTATTTTAAGATTTGTCTTGTCGTATTGACTTGAAAAAAGGAGATGGTATGATAAAAACAACAGGCGGCAGTCTGGCGTAATGGAGGCTGCCGCCTGAAAAATGTTGTGAGGGATATAGCGTATGAACGGACGACAGCGCAAAGAAATGAAAAGAAGAGCACGGGCTGCTCTAAAGAAGCACTATTTTATCTATGTTGCCATTTGCCTGATCGCAGCGTATCTTGGCAGTGAGTTTTCATCATCGATCGGGCGACTCGGACTGCGCCCGGATGTATTTGTCCAGGAATATTCGGTCAATATCGGAGGACTTGCGGTGCACCAGGGACTTTCAGATGTGATCGGAAATGCCCTGCGCGGTGACATCGACAGCGGACGGGAGCTGTCCAGAAAGCTAAAAGCTCAGGCAATCGAAGCTTCCAGAGATGATCATCCGGCCTTTGGCCGCAGCCGGGGCGTTTTGGCAGGCATTATCAATGACATAACGTCGGGCTCGATATTTGTGACGATGATTGCAGCGATCCAGTCCATGCTTGGCTCGGCCGGTTTAGCAATGAACCTTTTTATTATTTTAAGCTTCTGTCTGCCGCTTATGCTCTGGTTTTTCCTGAGTAATGTTTATATTGTCATATCGCGGCGGATGTTTTTGGAAGGGCGCTGCTATGAGCGGCTTCCGATCCGCCGCTTTTTGTATTTATTCGGTGCGCGGCGCTGGCTGAAAACGTGCCGGACAATGGCGGTTGTCAGTCTTTTTGAAATCCTCTGGGCATTGACGGTCGTTGGTATTTTTGTGAAATATTATTCCTATTATCTTGTGCCCTATCTTTTGGCAGAAAACCCGGACCTTGGAACACTGGAGGCGATCCGGCTGTCGAAAAAGCTGATGAATGGCCATAAGTGGCAGTGCTTTGTCTTTGAACTGACTTTTCTTGGATGGGATTTTATTGGTGCTTTGACGCTGGGCCTTGTGAGTCTTTTTTACGTTAATCCATACAAGGTGGCGTCCTTTTGTGAGTTTTACACAGATATACGCAGCAGCGCTCTGTCCTGCGAGCTGTGCGGCAAACAGCAGCTTGGTGATGATTATCTGTATGAAAAGGCCCGGCCGGAGGTGATCCATGCAGCTTATGAGGATGTTCTTAAGGTTCTTGAGCAGCCGGTGGAAACATTTGAACAGATGAAAGGCTTTCGAGGAGTCCTTGTACGCTGGTTTGGCATTTTGGTGACATGGACAGCCCGGGAAAAAGCCTATGAAGAAGGGCAGTTTAAGCTGCAAAAAATTGCTTCCCTTCAAGAGGCTGTAAAAGGGCGCGTTTATCCGGCCAGATTGTCAATGGTGCCGGAAACGTTAAGCATCCGGCGTATTGAACCGCTGCGTTATATGCGCAATTATTCCGTCAGCTCACTGATCCTGATGTTTTTTATTTTTGCTGTGGCCGGATGGCTGTGGGAAGTCAGTCTTCATATGATCAATCATGGCGTTTTCGTCAACCGCGGCGTTTTGCACGGGCCGTGGCTCCCAATTTATGGCTGCGGCGGCCTGCTGATTTTAACGCTGCTTAAGCGGCTGCGTCACCGGCCGGTCATGGAGTTTTTGGCGATTATTGTACTGTGCGGCGTGGTCGAGTACGGTGCATCCTGGGTGCTGGAGCTGATGTCCGGCGGCCGGCGCTGGTGGGATTATACCGGCTATTTTTTAAATCTTAACGGACGAATCTGCGCGGAAGGACTTTTAATTTTTGGCATCGGCGGAATGATGATTGTTTATGTGCTGGCGCCGGCCATTGACAGTGTTTTGCGTATTCTTCCGCGGCGACTCGTTATACCGCTGTGCATTGTTTTATGCTGCGTTTTTATGTCGGACCTTGGACTGTCCGCGGTAAATCCCAATACCGGCGAAGGCGTGACAGCGCCTGAGCAAAGCTACCAGCAGGGAGGTTGATACATATGCTTGCATTGCTGCTTGCTCCATTTTATATTCTGGCCTGCGTTTATGTGATCCGATGGCTTATTCTCTGGCTTGGAGCCTGCCATGGTATTTTGCAGCGCATGGTACCAAGAATCGTGATCATTGCCATATTTGTCTGTCTGGCACTGGCACTGCCGGCAGGATTTTTGCTGCCCGGCGGTGCCTTAAAGCGGCTAATCAATCAGATTGGCTATTACTGGCTGGGCGTTCTGGCGTATATTTTAATGGTCGTTTTTGCTGCGGACCTTTGCCGCATGATTTTTAAATGGCTAAAAAAAGACGCCCGGCTTTTTAAAAGCCGAAAGGCTTTTGTCTGTGCCGGAGCAATCTGTCTTATGATGATTTTGGCTGTGAGCCTGTACGGTGTGGTCAATGCCCGGATCATTCGTGTGACACCTTACGAGGTAACGGTGAATAAGGATGGCGGGCGGCTGTCTGAATTAAAGCTCGTGCTTGTGGCCGACCTTCACCTGGGATATAATATCGGCTGTGCCATGATGGAACAGATGGTGGAAAAGATCAATGCCCAGGACCCGGATATTGTTATTTTTGCGGGAGATATTTTTGATAATGATTATGAAGCGCTTGAGGATGCCGGCCGGCTTGAGACGATATTGCAGGGTATAGAAAGCCGTTATGGCGTTTATGCCTGCTATGGAAACCATGATATACAAGAACCGGTGCTGGCGGGCTTTACTTTTTCAAGTGACCGGAAGAAGGAAAGCGATCCGCGTATGGATGCGTTTCTTCAAGCGGCGCATATAACGCTGCTTCAGGACGAAGGCGTGCTGATTGACGACAGCTTTTATCTGTTTGGAAGGGCGGATAAACAGCGCCCGGGCCGGGGAATTTCAAAAAGAAAGACGCCAAAACAGATCACAGCAGATATGGATTTGACCCGTCCGGTCATCGTTATCGATCATGAGCCGGGGGAACTGGCAGAGCTTGCAGACGCCGGCGTCGATCTGGACCTGTCCGGCCATACACATAATGGTCAGATATTTCCGGGCAATATTTTAATGAAATTTCTATGGGAAAATCCGTACGGCTTTTTGAAAAAGGACAGTATGTGCAGTATTGTTACTTCCGGAGTCGGGCTGTTTGGCCCGAATATGCGGGTGGCTACCCGCTCGGAAATCTGTACGGTCAAGGTACATTTTAATTAGCGATTTGGCCGGATATTGGAGAACGGCTTCCGGTGTGTGAAGCAGTAACTATTTTACAGATGCACCCGCTCAAGAAGCCGGTCAACGTAATACTGCCGGATGCTTTTGTAATGCCGGCGGAGCGAGGACTCGACGGCCGGCGCATCCTTGGCGCAGATTGCCTGAAGGATGGCCCGGTGTTCGTTTAATGAGCGCCGGGCCAGAGCACTGTCTGTAAGGGTGATGGCGATAAAGCGCTGGCTTTGGGCCTGAAGCTGTCCGTAAATGCGATGGAGCCGCTTATTGGCACAGGCTTCAATGATCAGCCGGTGGAATTTTTGATCCCACTGGGCGGATGCCTGGATGTCCCCGGCGTTCAGGCTTTCTTCCATGGCGGCCAGACATTTGTTCAGCTCTTCGGTGCCGTAAGGGCTCAGGTGAGAGGTGACAGAGCGGGCCGCATAAATCTGGAGCGTTTCGATCAGGTCGTACACTTCAAGAATATCTTCGATGGAAAAGCCGGCAACAGCTGCGCCTTTGCCGGGAATATAACTGAGCAGCCCCTCATAGGTAAGCTGCCACAGAGCATTGCGGATCGGTGAACGGCTCATATGATAGATGTCACACAGCCGCCGTTCCACAAGCACGGTTCCTTCAGGGTAGGTATTGTTTAATATATCTTTTTTTATTTGTTCATAGGCAAGCTGCTGCTTGCTTTCACCGGATTCTTTCGGATCGTTCATTTTTGTCGGTTCAGACATGCTTTTTCTCTCTTTCATTATTTAAAATGGATGATGCTGCCAGAGCCAAAGGTCATACCTGTCATACATGAATGAAAGGTACAAACAGGCGGCCCCGTTCATACAATCTGCCGGCGCGTCTTTACTGGGCCGCATTTTCTATATGCTTTATGATAGCATATTTAAACAGATATTGTCACTATATATCCAATGCGTTTTTAGGGCTCATAAATCAATTTCTAAGAATAGAATTGCGGCTCTTTAATCAAAAGCTGAACATCAATGCTTGCCATGTGGATGCCGAAATGGGCGCTGCCGCAGCTTTTGCCGGGTTTTAGCCGGTGATACAGCACGGCTCCGGCTTGACTTTTTTATGTTAATGACATACAATTCGTGTATACAACCGAATGTGTTGTATATACAAATCGTATAGGATAAGGGAGTAGTGACAATGTTGAAAAATCACATACGCTCAGAGGCCGAGCGTGCCCGGTATATGTGTGAATTAAAGGAATGGCTGGATCGCGAGCGTGATACGCCGATTGAAACAATGACAGATTTCTTTTCTAGACGGCTTAATATTTACGAGGATGTCCACCTTGGAAGGTGGGCTGAAGAATATGCGCATATTGCCGACTATTTTGACGAAGGACTTCATACACTTCTGGACATTGGATGCGGAACCGGGCTGGAGCTTGAGGCGATATACCGGCGTTTTCCCCGGGTGCAGGTAACGGGTATTGATCTGTCGGCGGATATGCTTGCCCGGTTAGAGGAAAAATATGCCGGGAGAGATATAAATATCGAACTGATCACAGCGGATTATTTTAAATATCCGTTCCGTCCGGCCAGCTATGATGCGGCAATGTCATTTGAAACGCTCCATCATTTTGAATACGGGAAAAAACAGAAGATTTATGATAAGCTGTTTGAGGCGCTCCGGCCGGGCGGTTATTATATTGAGTGTGATTATATTGCCTGCTGTGAGGACGAGGAGGCGCTCTGCCTTAATCAGTATGTCTATAAACGGCAGAAGGAACATGTGCCGGAGGATGTGTTTGTTCATCTTGATATTCCGCTGACACTAGAACATCAGAAGGAACTGAAGGAACGTGCCGGCTTTAAAAATATCCGGGTACTTTACGAAAATGACGGGACAATGGTGATCCGTGCCGAAAAAGCAGGGAGAGAAAACGAATGCTTCAAAAGCTGATAAACGGGCTGCGTGTGCCTGAAACGATACGGGAAGATTACTGGAAGGAATCCGTCCGCTTAAATCACCGGATTCTGGTACTGCTGACATCACTGACAATACTGGCGCAGCTTTTTAATATTTACCGGATATTTTTCGCGTCAAAGTCCGGGTTTACAACCTTAAACAACCGGATTTATTTTTACTTTTACAGCACAATGCTTGTCATGTGCATCATTTATCTGGCAGGATGGCCGGCTTATAAAAAGCATCCGACGGCCTGGCGGTATATCCAAAATGCCGGGATACCATTCTGGCTTGTATGGGGAATGGGGGTGAACTATTATGATATTTATAAAGGTTCACTGTCCGAGGGAAACCTGCTTTTTGCCACAGCGCTTCTTGGAACGGCGATCTGTATTCAGACGGCGCCGTGGTTTGTTCTGCTCAGCTATGCGGTGGTGACATCGGCCTTTATTGGCCTGATGACGATCGCGCTTGATTTTGGTTATGCCTGGAATATGGTTTTAACGGCGCTGGTGGCTTTTGTGCTTTCTTATGCCCGCTTTCGTTACACTATATCAAACATTAAGAGCAAGAAGATTATCCACGAGATGAATGAGAAGCTGATAGAGGAAAAAGAAAAGCTTAATGTCAGCCTGCAAAAGTATCAGTATGTTTTAAATCAGACGAATAACATTGTGTTTGACTGGGATACACAGACCGACACCGCGATGTTTTCCGGAAACTGGAATGATGATTTTGATTATCCGGTTCATATCCGCGATTTTACCCGCTGGATACAGACAAGTAATATTTTAGAGCATGATCAGCGCAAGGTGCTGACAAAGCGGATCAAGGCTGCGATGGACGATCATGCCCAGCTTGAGATGGAAGTCGCCTTAAACAGCAGACATGGCGTTTTGAAGTGGTACTTGCTGCATTTTATATTTTTGAGGGACTCGGATGGCAACATTAAGTCCGGTATGGGCTATCTGACAGATATTAACCGTCATAAAATGGAGCTGATGCAGCTAAAATATCAGGCGTCTATGGATGCGCTTACCGGTCTGATGAACCGCAGCGCCATGGAAGAGTATATGAAAGACCGGCTCAGTGACCGCCTGCCGGATGATATGATCGTTATGCTGATTATTGATCTTGATGATTTTAAACATATCAATGACACCTATGGACATCCGTGCGGGGATAAGGCTCTGACGGAGGTTGCGCAGCTTTTAAAGCATCTGTTTCGTAAAGGGGACGGCATCGGCCGCATTGGCGGTGATGAATTTATGGTCGTGTTTTCCCTGAAACAAAACCTTCCGGCTGTGAAAAAGAAGCTGGAAAAACTGGCCGGCAGCGCGCCGTCCTTTTTGTGGGACAGCGCGCATATTCAGCTGCATTTTAGCATCGGGGCGGCAATCTGTGAAAATGATAGCTATGAACAGCTGTATGAACGTGCCGACCGCGCGCTTTATGAGACGAAACAGTGCTGTAAAGGCGGATATACGCTTGCGTGAGGCCTTAGCCATTTTTGGCTTTGGCAGAAGCGCCGCGTTTATCAAAGATGACGCCTAAAATGGCAGTAATCAGTTCGGTGACCGGCAATGCCAGCCATACGCCGGTCATTCCCCAGAGCGCGGACATGATAAAGGCTATGGGGATGATGAGGATCAGGCTGCGCAGCAGCGAGAGGATATGTGCCGGCAGCGGACGTTCCACAGATGTAAAATATGTGGAAATAATCGTATTATAGCCGGCAAAAAGGATGGATGTAAAGTACATCCGGATGCCGGGGGCGGCAATCGCAGCCAGAGCCGGATCGTTTTCACTGTTAAAGACCGCGATGACCGGTGAGGCGCATACATAAAGAAAGACATAGGCCAGAACCGAAAATACGGTCATTGTGATAAGGGCATCGTTTAAAAAAAGACGCCGGGCCCGTAAATGACCGTAACCGTGTTCGCGGCTTACAAGCGGCTGGATGCCCTGGGCGATACCGGTATAAATGGAAATGACCACAAGAGAAATATTGGCGATAACGCCATAGGCGGCAACACCGGTATTTCCTTCAAGGCGCAGGATAATGATATTAAAGATGATCATGACAATACCCGAGGAAAGCTGTGCCAGAAGGGATGGGAAGCCAAGCGCCAGATTACCCCGTACAAATGACGGAATAATCCCGGTTTTGACAAGATGGAAGCCTTTTGTTTTTTTCAGCCAGTGGGGCGCCATGATTACAATGCCGATCACCGGCGCGAGCCCTGTGGCCAGTACGGCGCCAAAGATGCCCATGCCGAGAGGAAACATAAAAACATAATCCAAAACAACATTGGACAGGCTGCTGCCGACAGTTGCCGCCATGGCAATCTGAGGGTTGCCGTCATTTCTCACAAAGCATAAAAGTACATCATTAAAAATAAAGGCCGGTGAAAACAAAAGCAATACTTTCAGATAAGTATTGGTCATTTCAAATACCGCGCCGTCCGCCCCAAGAAGCCGTGCCAGGGGTCCGGAGAAGAACAGCCCGGCGGCCGCAAAAAGGATCGAAAAGATGACCGCCAGGACAACGGTGACGGTAAACATCACATGGGCGTTTAAACGCTTTTTCTGGCTTTGATAAATAGAAAATTTGGTTGCTCCGCCCATGCCGAGCATGAGCCCGCATCCGTGGATAAAATTATAGGCCGGAATGGCCAGGTTTAGTGCCGCAAGCCCGTTTGTCCCAAGACTCTGGGCGACGAAAAAGGTGTCCGCCAGAATATAGCAGGACATTGCGATCATTCCAAGAACGCTGAGTAAGGCGTATTTGGAAAATTCCTGTAAGTGTTTCATAGGTCATCCTCCCTGGTTTTGATTTAAAGAGCCGGCCGGGTATGCGGCCGCACTTCATAGTTTCCGGCAAAATAAAAAGCGCTGAGCTTTTGCATCTTCAATGGCCTAACGATACAAAACACAACGCTGTTACCCGGCGGCAAACATTTATTTTATAATGGTCTTAGCTTAGCACACAAGATAAAGGGCTGTCAAGCCCCCGGGATCATAAAACGGCACAGCCGCTTTTTTGCGCGATACGCCCGGAGGGCGGTGCTGCGTGCCGGTGGCACGCGCCCTGCACCGACCGAAGCAAAGCGAAGACCCGCCGTGCTTGCACGGGCGGACATCCGACGGGCAACGGTCATCGAGTGGCAGTGCCACGAGATGAGCGAGGCATCGCGATGATCGGGTGGGGGGGAAGGAATCTTCCCCTATCCGATCCGCAGGACACGGCGGGATGCAAATCCGGTCGTTTTTTTGAGCGAATGATGTTGTTTCTTTTTAGTGACATTTTTTTTATAATGAATGAGAGTACGTCATTATAATGAGAGTGCATCATTATAATGTAATGCGAATGTGTCATTAAAATAGCCGCAGGACTGCGGCGGTATAAAGGAGCGTTTTTTATGAAGGTATTGGATGCACAGTTTATGAAGGGCTTTATCCGGATGGCTAATGACGGCTGGGAGCAGGGCTGGCATGAGCGCAATGGAGGAAATTTAAGCTACCGTATTAAAAAAGAAGAAATCGAAGCCGTGCGCGGTGAATTAAAGGCCGATGCCCCGTGGCAGCCGATTGGTACAAGTGTGCCGAAGCTTGGCGGGGAATATTTTCTTGTGACCGGCAGCGGCAAGTATTTTAGAAATGTGATTCTGGACCCTGAGGATACGACGGCGATCATTGAGCTTGATGCGGCGGGAACGCAGTACCGGATATGCTGGGGACTTGCCGGAGGCGGACGTCCCACAAGTGAGCTGCCGTCGCATCTGATGAACCACGAAGTAAAAATGGAGGCTTCCGGTGGAAAGCACCGGGTAATCTATCATGCCCATCCGGCAAATGTGATTGCCCTGACGTTTGTACTGCCTTTAAAGGACGAGGTGTTTACACGGGAGCTGTGGGAGATGGCAACCGAATGTCCGGTCGTTTTCCCTGATGGCGTTGGTGTTGTTGGCTGGATGGTACCCGGAGGCCGGGATATTGCAGTGGCAACAAGTGCCCTGATGAAAAAATACGATGTGGCGATCTGGGCCCACCATGGAATGTTTGTATCCGGGGAGGATTTTGATCTGACGTTTGGCTTGATGCATACGGTAGAAAAATCTGCCGAAATACTTGTGAAGGTATTATCGGTCCGCCCTGATAAGCTTCAGACGATCACCCCGCAAAATTTCAGGGACCTGGCAGTTGATTTTAAGGTGACACTGCCGGAAAAATTTTTATATGAAAAATAGCTGCAGCCGGCCAATGGCTGTAAAGCGAGATGTTGATTTGTATTAAGGAGAACTTCAATGAATTACTATTTTGCTCCCATGGAAGGGATTACAGGCTTCATATACCGGAACATCCATCATAAATATTTTGGCGGTATTGATAAGTATTTTGCTCCGTTTATTACGCCAAATGAGAGCAAAAAGGTAATGACAAAGGAGCTTCGCGATGTGTTTTTGGAAAATAATCCGGGTATTTGCCTTGTGCCGCAGATTTTGACAAACCGGGCCGATCGTTTTATCGATACGGCCCGGAAGCTGCGTCAGCTTGGATATAGTGAAGTCAATTTAAACCTTGGCTGCCCGTCTGCAACGGTGACAGCTAAGGCAAAGGGCTCCGGCTTTCTGGCTTTCCCGGAAGCGCTGGAGCAGTTTTTTGACGAAGTGTTTGAGTGTCTGGATATGGATGTATCTGTAAAGACCCGTCTTGGACGGGACGACCCGGAGGAATTTTACCGCCTGCTGGACATTTATAACCGCTATCCGATTAAAGAGCTGATTATCCATCCCCGTATACGGGAAGATTTTTATAATGGCCGTCCGCGGATGGATTACTTTTCCTACGCGGCAGAGCACAGTAAAAATCCCCTTTGCTATAACGGCGATTTAAGGTCTGCCGGTGACATTGCACAGTTTTGTGCACAGTATCCCGGGGTAGATAAGGTGATGATCGGCCGGGGGCTTTTAATGTATCCCGGACTGGTGGCCGGGCTTAAAGCTGCTTCAACACAGGCGATGATGTGCCGGAAGGTCATGGATTTTCATAATGAGCTTTATGACGCTTACCGCACGGCTATATCCGGGGAACGCAATGTGCTTTTTAAAATGAAGGAACTCTGGTTTTATCTGATCGCCGGTTTTCCGGGCAATGAAAAGAATTTCAAAAAGCTGCGGAAAGCCCGGCGGCTGGCAGAATATGAATCTGCGGTACGCCAGATTTTTGCCTCCGCAGAGATTTAAACCGCCGGACAGGAGCTTTCTTCATTGATTTAAGATTGTCACAGGAGTATAATAGGTTTAGCAGATTTCTCTGTGCGCCGCGTTTGGTGCGGCTTCACTAATACGAGATGAGGTAGACGATTATGATGATCCGTATATGTCCCTATTGTGACCAGGAGATGACCAAAAAGCATCATTGCGACAACTGCAACAGCTTTGTGTGGAAAGCAAAGAAGATCGAAGTACGCCGTAATGCGCATGATACCCGGCAGGCGCAGACCTCCTATGACGCTTTTCCGGAGCAGACCGCTTACGATGCCTTCCCGAAGCAGACCGCCTATGATGCTTCGCAGGAGCAGACCGTTTACAATGCCTTCCCGAAGCAGACCGCTTATGATGCTTCGCAGGAGCAGGCGCCCTATGATATTTCAGCGAAAACGGAGCCTTATGATGCCCGGCAGAAAACGGCTGCTTTCGGGAATGACGGCAACGTGGAAGTATCGGCTGCCAGGGCGGCAGTCAAACGCCGGAAG
>CASFBR010000009.1 GCA_949292795.1 uncultured Eubacteriales bacterium | reverse complement strand
TCAAAGACGACCGTTTCATTGGAGCCGTTTTCAAAATATCCCTGCATCATCGTCAGCTCATATAAATCGGTAAGTAAACTCAAATTATATCTGCTCATAATTTCCTCTTTTCTGGCCGTACTCGGCCATAATGGTATCCCCATGAGGGATTTCCTCTTTACTGGCCGTACTCGGCCATAATGGTATCCCCTTGTGGGATTTCCTCTTTTCTGGCCGTACTCGGCCATAATGGTATCCCCATGCGGGATTTCCTCTTTACTGGCCGTACCCGGCCATAATGGTATCCCCCTGTGGGATTTCCTCTTTACTGGCCGATTGGCCATAATGGTATCCCCATGCGGGATTTCCTCTTTACTGGCCGTACCCGGCCAGTTTTTGATGCTGTACCTGTCTTGTCATCTGTCAAGAATGGCAGCGTAAGTTAAGCTTTATTTTAGCGCGGTTTCAAGGAAAAGTCAACAGCTCGCGAGCGTGCAGCGTTTCTGCGGCTTAGGCAGCAATGCCGCAAGAGCGGCGAAACGCTCGATATAGGCTAAACGCCAAATGTCCAGAGCGACAAAATCACTGTTACAAGTAAACTTGCAGGTGCTTTTGCCGCTCTGGCCGCATGGCTGAATAGGTGGATAAATTATTGAAAATGTTGTATTTTGGTCTCGACATTCGTGTGTAACTTCTTTATAATTGCAAGTAGGACAAATATCGACATGGTATGCGCGGGTGCGCGGTTTACAGGCTGTTTTGCCGGCTTTGGATGAGATATATCTATATATAAGATATTTTTATAAAATATATTTATATATAAGATATATTTATATTAGGATATTTTTATAAAGCTCCGGTGAGGATCAGAGACTTCTGCGAGGAAGCTTTGGCGAGGACTGGAAGGCTTTTATTAGAACTTTAGGAAGCTGATAAAACGGATATTGATGACACAGGTGAGGATTATGGAGCAAAAAAATGACAGGAAACAGGTAATGAGGAATTTATTTTTTGAGCACAGTATGCGGGGGAAATTTTTGCGGCTTGCGATATTTATCGTGATTGGCGCCGTGCTCGGATGCGTGATTGGTCCGGTGCGTGCGGCAACACTGAACCGGTCGCCGGCTGTAACTGCGGCGGAGCCGTCCGGCGGCCATGGTGACGGCGGGGGCTCTGGCAATGATGCCGCTGTGGGGGCGGACACATCGGAAAGCGCGGATACATCAAAGCTTACAGATACGTCTGAAAACGGCAGTGATGCGGATCATACATCATCACTGCTCCAGCCTGCTTCCGGTGCGCAGAGTGTTAAGCGGGCGAAGCTGCTGGCTGTTGGCGATGACCTGATTCATTCAGGCATTTATAAATCCGGACTTCAGGCAGATGGCAGCTACAATTTTGACCATCTTTACGAGCATGTAAAGGATGACATTGCAGCAGCGGATCTGGCGATGGTCAATCAGGAGACGATCTTTACATATAACCGGAATGATTACTCCGGCTATCCCTGCTTTGCGGGTCCGGTGGAAATCGGCGATGCGCTGGTAGATACAGGCTTTGATGTGGTTACACATGCGACAAATCATACGTTTGACCGGAATGTGCAGGGAATTGAAGATACACTGGATTTCTGGAAAACCAATCATCCGGAAATCACCGTGCTTGGCATCCATGAAGATCAGGCGGATGCCGATACGATCAAGACGGTGGAGTGCAATGGCATTACATTTGCAATGCTTAATTATACTTATGGACTGAACGGCTTTGTGCTGCCGGAGGATCAGCCGTATCTTGTCGATCTGCTCGATAAGGACAAGGTAGCGGCGGATATTGCCAGGGCAAAAGAAATCAGCGATTGTGTGATCTTTTTCCTCCACTGCGGCGTAGAGTATACTTACACACCCAGTGATGAAACAAAAGAATGGGTAGAATTCCTTCTGGAAAATGGTGTGGATATTACGATCGCTTCACATCCGCATGTGCTGGAGCCTTATGCAATGCTCACCGGGGAGGACGGGCATCAGATGCTTGTGTATTATTCCATGGGAAATTTCATTTCCACGCAGGATGAATATCCCCGTCTGATCGGCGGTATGGCTCAGATCAGTGTGGAGCTTCAGGGCGAGGGAGACGGCGCAGAGCTTTCAATCACCGATTATACGCTGGAGCCGTTGTTTACGCAGTATAATCATAATACTGGCGTATATACAGTATATAAATTCAGTGACTATACAGATGAGCTGGCGCTGCAAAATGCTATGAACGGCAAAAATGGTGTGACATTGAGCCGTCAGGTGATCTGGGATGAATTTACAGAGATTATGAAAACATCGATTGAGCAGCCGGGAGCGGTTTTGGTGGAACAGCCGTGGCTTGATGCGGACATTTCGCTGCCGGATGTGGGACAGAGTATCGGGGCACTTGTGGGCGGCGGAAAAGACCGGAACAGCAGTGCAGAAGGCGGCTCTGATCAGACCGGGACAGCAGATACGTCAGGCAGCTCTGATCAGACCGGAATATCCGATACAGCCGGCGTGCCGGACGGGATAACTACTTCAGATGAAACGGAGAGCATCAATGAAACAGAATATTAATCTTTTGGAAGGGCCGATTTTTCCGGCCCTTTCTAAACTTGCACTTCCGATCATGGGGACTTCTTTAATACAGACAGCCTACAATATGACGGATATGATCTGGATCGGACGAATCGGCAGCGATGCAGTGGCCGCAGTGGGGGCAGCCGGAATGTATATGTGGCTATCCAATGGTATTGCAACGCTTTCGCGTATGGGCGGACAGATCAAGGTTGCCCATTCCCTTGGGGCAAAAGACACAGATACAGCCGCCGCTTATGCGGCCAGCGCCCTGCAGCTTGGAATATTTACCGGGATTTTATACGGTATTCTGGCAGTTTTACTGCATGTGCCGCTGATCGCATTTTTTAAATTAAACAGCGCGCAGGTGATTGCCGATGCGCAGATTTATCTGATCATCACATGCGGTCTGATCGTGTTTAGTATGGTTAATCAGATTTTTACCGGAATTTTTACAGCAATGGGAAACAGCAAAGTACCATTTCTTGCCAATATGGCAGGACTGGTCATTAATATTATTATGGACCCTGTACTGATTTTTGGCTGGGGCATTGCGCCAAAGCTCGGTGTGGCCGGAGCGGCGGCTGCCACGGTGCTTGCTCAGATGATCGTGACGGTCATCTTTGTTATTTTTGCAGGGAAAGACAGGCTTTTATTTCACCATGTCCGGCTGCTTTCCCGGCCGAAAATGACCTGTATCGGAACGATTGCGCGCATTGGCGTACCTATGGGTATTCAGAGTATGATGTTTACCGGAATCAGTATGATCATTGCCCGTATGATCGCCGGCTGGGGTGATACGGCGGTTGCAGTGCAGAAGGTTGGAAGTCAGATTGAATCGATCTCGTGGATGACAGCGGATGGATTTTCGGCCGCAGTCAATTCTTTTGTGGGACAAAACTACGGAGCAAAAAATATCGGCCGTGTCAAACAGGGCTATAAAACGGCCCTTCGGATCGCGGTTGTCTGGGGTGTGATCACAACACTGATCCTTACACTGCTCCCGCAATATATTTTTGGCATTTTTATTCCGGAGCCAGAGGTTATTCCAATGGGTGTGGACTATCTGCGTATTATTGGCTACTCGCAGCTGTTTATGTGCATGGAAATCATGACCCAGGGGGCATTTTCGGGGATGGGACGGACAATCCCGCCGGCGGTGGAAAGTATTGCGCTGACATCTGCCCGTATCCCTATGGCAATGCTTTTATCGTCCACGGCACTGGGCTTAAACGGGATATGGTGGAGCCTGAGCATTTCAAGCATTTTAAAGGGACTTGTGATCGTCACCTGGTTTCTGCTATTTTTTAAGGCGCTGGAGCGCCGGAAGGCGTGAACGTAAGCCAGTTAAAAAATGCGTTTTGTACATCAATTCCTTTTTTATTTCATTTCCTCTGAAAGCCTTTGGTGTTATGCTGTATTTATCAGATGCGTGAAGAACGCTTAAGAGGAAGGAGAAGATGTTTTATGTATGATACCCATATTTTAACGGACGTGGGGTGCCGCAGTATTTGGGAGCATGGAAAGAAAACAGGCTATTGTGTAAACATTAAGATTAATTATTACCGCGGATTGCCTTTATGCTGCATTGACCAGATTACTCTGGAGGTAGACGGAGAAACGGTGGCGCCGGAGACGATGTATGTTCAGCATAACGGACGGGAATATCCTTATCTGGACCTGCTTAAAGATGATTTCCCAACGGATGTGTACTGGATTTTTGGGGAAATGCTCCGGGTCGTGATCAAAAAGGACGGAGGCATTGACCAGGGCCGCCATCATGTGAAGCTTACTTTGGGGACCCGGCGTTCGTACACGCCGACCATGATTTCTGTCTGCGAAAAAACACTGACATTTGCATAAGGGGGAGTCGTTTATGAGAACCGATCGTGATATTAAGCTTGGGGTTTCTTTGTATAGTTATCAGGATAATTATTATTTTAAAAAGCACGACCTGGAAGGCTGTATCGCTGCTGCTGCGGGCGCCGGCGCTGAGGGAATTGAAGTATTTCCGGATGCGATGATGCCGGAGTGGCCTTACATTTCGGATGCTTTTATTGACCGGTGGAATGGCTGGATGGAGCGCTATGACGTTGAGCCGGTGTGTGTTGACCATTTTTCAGACCGGGCAATGTGGCATGATAAGCAGCTGACCGATGACGAGCTGTATGAGCGCAGTATTTGGTATATTAAGACCGCTCACAGGCTGGGTGCTCATGCGATCCGCCTGCTGCATGACGAGCATATTGGTAAGGGAATTTCTCCGTATAAGCTGACGGATGCTTCGATTGCGGAGCGTCTGCTTCCGGTTTGCGCAAAATATGATGTAATGATGGCATTGGAGTGCCATGCACCTACGAACGTGGCAGACCCGATCCATCAGCCGTATCTGGATGCGGCCAAACGTCTTGGACTGCCGTATATCGGCCTCCAGGCGGATTTCAGCTCTTATGAGTACTGCATCAGTACCGCAGATATTATCCTTGCCAAAGTAGAAGGTATGCATACGGATGTCCTTAATTATGTACGGGATGCTCAAAGAGATGCCTATTTCTCCGGAAGGGTATTTCATCTGGAAGATATTATTGATAAGGTGGAGGCGATGAATCCTACGGTGGCTGAGATGGCTCTGATTAAACGTACCAGTTCTTCTGTGACAAGAAATTTCGGAAGCCTGGAACCGGACGGAACGTTTACGGCCTATAAAACATTGAAGGAATATGCACCGAAGCTTGTATATGTTCACGGAAAATTCTATGACATTGATGACAGCGGACAGGTAGACAGCATGGATTATCCGAAGATTCTTGCAGCACTGAAGGAGGGCGGCTACAAAGGCTATATTTGCAGTGAGTTTGAAGGAAACCGCCGCATGAATGGTGCCGGCTGGGTCGATGAGGTAGAATATGTGCGCCGCCATCATGTACTGATGAGACAATGTCTTGGATATGAAGCATAAACATAAAATGAATCATGTAAAATAAAAAGGCAAAATGTGACGGGAGTACGCTCTTTGAGGCGGCTCCCGTTTTGTGCGATACGCCCGGAGGACGACCGCCGTGCTTGCACGAGCGGGCATCCGACGGGCAACGGTCATCGAGTGGCAATGCCACGAGATGAGCGAGGTATCGCGAGGAGCGGGTAGGGGAAGGAAGCTTCCCCCACCCGCTCGATACGCCCGGAGGGGTGCTGCGTGCCGGTGGCACGCGTCCTGCACCGACCGGAGCGAAGCGAAGACCCGCCGTGCTTGCACGAGCGGGCATCCGACGGGCCGACTGCCGCACATGGATAAGGCGTGCCGACCCGTGTACGCCGGTACTGCCGTTAAGACGGTACAAAACAGGCTTGGCCAAAGAAAATAAAAATAAAATAAATATTTGTAAAAAAAGGCTTGCATTTATCATCAAAGTCTGTTATATTACATGTAGAACAGTTGTAACATATCATGCTGCAAAGTGATTGAACAGAAAAAGTAGCTGTGCGGCATGTGCATGGATGATAAAGGAGGCTATCTTATGGATGTGAATAAATTTACACAGAAATCATTGCAGGCCGTTCAGAACTGCCAGAAGATCGCCTATGATTATGGCAATCAGGAGATCGATCAGGAGCATTTGCTTTACAGCCTTTTGACAATGGACGACAGCCTGATCGCAAAGCTGATCAAAAAGATGGACATTAACAGTGAAGGTTTTGTTTATCAGGCAGAGAAGCTTGTGGCGAAGCGGGTGAAGGTATCCGGCCAGGTTCAGGTTTATATGAGCGATGCCCTAAACCGCGCGTTGATGCAGGCGGAGACAGAAGCCAAGCAAATGGATGACGAATATATTTCCGTAGAGCATCTGTTTCTGGCGCTGCTGGCCGTTCCGAACAGGGAGCTGAAAACATTATTTAAAAACTTTAATATTACTCGGGATAATTTTCTGCTGGCGCTATCCAGTGTGCGGGGAAATCAGCGGGTGACCACGGATAACCCGGAGGACACTTATGACAGTCTTGCCAAGTATGGTGAGAATCTTGTGGAGAAGGCGCGCAATCAGAAGCTCGATCCGGTGATCGGCCGCGACAGCGAGATCCGCAACATTATCCGCATACTTTCAAGAAAGACAAAGAATAACCCGGTGCTTATCGGTGAACCCGGTGTCGGCAAAACAGCGGTGATCGAAGGGCTGGCTCAGCGTATTGTCCGGGGCGATGTGCCTGAAGGACTGAAGGATAAACAGATTTTTTCCCTGGATATGGGCGCGCTTGTTGCAGGTGCCAAGTACAGAGGTGAATTTGAAGAGCGTCTGAAGGCTGTGCTTGAGGAAGTGCGTAAGAGCGAAGGCAATATCATCCTCTTTGTGGATGAGCTTCACCTGATCGTAGGAGCAGGCAAGACGGACGGCGCTATGGACGCCGGCAATATGCTCAAGCCGATGCTGGCCCGGGGCGAGCTGCACTGTATCGGTGCAACAACACTGGATGAATACCGTCAGTACATTGAGAAGGATAAAGCGCTGGAGCGGCGTTTCCCGCCTGTTATGGTGGATGAGCCGACCGTGGAGGATACGATTTCGATCCTCCGTGGACTGAAGGAGCGCTACGAAGTATTCCACGGTGTAAAGATTACCGACAGCGCACTTGTAGCTGCCGCCGTATTGTCAAACCGCTATATTTCAGACCGTTTCCTTCCGGATAAGGCGATCGACCTTGTGGATGAGGCGTGCGCGCTGATTAAGACCGAGCTGGATTCCATGCCGACCGAGCTGGATGAGGTTTCAAGAAAGATCATGCAGCTTGAAATCGAGGAAGCGGCGCTTAAGAAAGAGGACGACCATTTAAGCCAGGAACGCTTAGCGCATATCCAGGAGGAGCTTGCCTCGATGCGTGAGGATTTCCAGCTTCAAAAGGCGAAATGGGATGAGGACAAGAAAGCGATCGAAGGTGTTCAGACAATCCGCCAGGAAATTGAAGATTTGAATAAGCAGATCGAAAAGGCACAGCGAGAGTATGATCTGAACAAGGCTGCGGAGTTACAGTATGGCCGGCTGCCTCAGCTGAAAAAACAGCTGGAGGAGGAAGAAGCGAAAATCCACAACCGTCAGGACACTCTTGTGCGCGAACAGGTGACAGAGGAAGAGATCGCCCGTATCGTTTCCCGCTGGACCGGTATTCCGGTGACAAAGCTTACAGAGAGCGAGCGCAATAAGATTCTTAATCTTGATAAGGTGCTCCATAAACGGGTGATTGGTCAGAATGAGGCGGTATCAAAGGTGACAGATGCGATTATCCGTTCCAAAGCCGGCATCAAGGATGAGACAAAGCCGATTGGTTCCTTTATGTTCCTCGGGCCTACCGGCGTCGGCAAGACAGAGCTTGCGAAGGCGCTCGCAGAGGCATTGTTTGATGATGAGAATAATATGGTCCGTATTGATATGAGCGAATATATGGAGAAGTTTTCCGTCTCCCGGCTCATCGGAGCGCCTCCGGGATATGTGGGCTATGAGGAAGGCGGCCAGCTGACAGAGGCTGTGCGCCGCAAGCCGTACAGTGTTATCCTGTTTGATGAAATTGAAAAGGCGCATCCGGATGTGTTTAACGTACTGCTTCAGGTGCTGGATGATGGGCGGATTACAGATTCCCAGGGACGTACAGTGGACTTTAAAAATACAATCCTCATTATGACGTCCAATATCGGTTCTTCGTATCTGCTTGACGGCATTGATGATCAGGGAGACATCAGTGAACAGAGCCAGGAGCTTGTAATGAATGATCTTAAGGCGCACTTCAGACCGGAATTTTTAAACCGTCTTGACGAGATCATTATGTTTAAGCCGCTGACGAAAGCGGATATTGAAGATATTATCGCGATTATGGTCGCGAACCTGAATAAACGTATTGCAGACCGTGAGCTGTCCATAGAAGTGAGCGATGCGGCAGCCGCCTACATTGTCGACCACGGATATGACCCGGTTTACGGCGCCCGTCCGCTGAAGCGTTTCCTGCAAAAGCATGTAGAGACGCTGGTCGGCCGTATGATCCTTGGCGATGAGGTTCATGCAGGCGATGTGATCCTTATTGACTCTGACGGAAATGGTTTAAAGGCTGTTACACGGAATCAGGCATAAAACATAAAAATTGAATTGGTACGAACGCCCGCACGGGAAATGCCCCTGTGCGGGCGGGTGTTTTTATATGGTGTTGCCGCGCTGTGCGCGGCATGTTATTATTGCATATGAAACCGCGTTTCTGATTGACTATTTCTTTGTGGTTTTGGTCTCTTTTTTATACATTAAGACAGCGCCGATGATCGTCAGAGAAAATGACAGCACGGTAAGCCAGAAAAACGGCTGAAAATGGTCTCCGGTCTTTGGCGCATCAGGTGTATCTGTTGGACCGCCCGATATTTTTTGGGATTCGTCTGTCTGCGTTGTATCGTTTTTAGAAGAATCCGGAGCTTGAGTTTCGGTTTGAGACTCGGACTGAATTTGAGATTCGGTTTCAGTTTCAGATTCTTCTGTCTCTGGAATTTTTTCAAACCGTGCCTCGATGGAAATATCTGCACGAATATCATTGATTGTATAAGTATATTCGGTCTGCTGAGGTTTCAGCGTCAGCGGTTTGCCGTCAATCAGTATTTCCTGAATTTGAAATCCGTCATCCGCTTTAATTACAATGTCCTGATTGTCCCCGGCTTTTAGAGAGTGTGGTCCGGATGGCGAGATACTTCCATGAGGGCCACTGTTTGTCTGTATGGTAAAGTATTGGATAATTTCTCCGGAAAGCCGGGCGCTGCCGGTGTAATTTCCGATATACTCGATTGACAGCACTTTTATACCGGGGGCTGTCATATCCTGAGGATAGGTAACAGAGTAGTCTGTTCCTTCAATTAAAAGGATGCCGTTATATGTAATGGACAGCTCAGGCTTCCATGGGTGTCCGTCATAAATATAAGTGTCCGGGTTTAGCGCCAGTGTAACCTGAGGATTATCGGTCAGATCCGTTCGCAGGGTGAGCTGATTGTAATAGCGGGTCAGCAAAGCGACAAAGTTATCAATTTCGTTTTGCTGTTTTGCAGGTAATTTTTTATAGGCATCGACAAGCTGTAATTGCTGTTCTACGGTCTTTCGGCTGGCATCATCCACATATTTATCAAGATCACCAATAGTGTTGACAATATTATCCAGAGCGGCCATATCTCCCGGAGTGACGTGGACATCAAAGCGAATATCCGTGTCCTGTGTCAGCATAAATGTCAGAGTCCATTGACTGTTATCTGCATTTTTGACAACAGTTGTGTCTTCAATAGGTATATCCGTTCCGGAGACGCAGGCAGTCAGGCTGCTGATGCCGGCGTAACCGGTCCAAGAATTTGAAAGCTTTACGTCAGCAGTAATTTCTCCGGCTTTGTAGTAAGATATGCCGCCCTGAACTGTTTCTGTATTTTGAATGGTAACCGATGCCTTTGTGCCGGCACTCCCATCACCTTCCGGCAGACAGTCGATGCTGTAATATTCGCCATCCTTTAAGGTTATCTTAATTGTAGTATCGTATTTGCGTGCATTGGCGCTGACAGTCACTAAGGTTTGGTCTTCCTGTTGTGTGTAGGAAATATTTGATGCGCTAAATGGCGATGAAACAGTGATGCCGCCGGATGTTTGATAGCTGTACGATACTTTATCAAGCAGATGATTTTTTGGCAGCAGGAACTGCATTGTTAGCATATGACCTTCGACCATGGTATCAGGAAATTGTACGATCTGAAGATTGGCCGGCAGTGAAGCTTCATCAAGAGTAACCTTGTGAGCAATCGGTTCCGGGATGGTGACAGAAGTATCCGGACTTGGATAACGGGAGTCTGTTTCAGCCGTACGCACAAAATAGGTCCCGGATGTGAGTCCTGTAATTTCTGTTGCACCTTCGGCAACCGCCGTATAGTCTGTATCTGCATCTTTTCTATATTCATAGGCAGTGGATGCCGATAGTCCGGTAATCTTTCCGTCACTGCCGCCGATAGAAGACGGCGATTGTCCTTTAAGGTTTGACGGCTTTAGCGGCTGATATTTTTCGCGGGTAACGGAGACCATATAATAAATGGTCTGTGTACCGTCCTGAGAGGTAACGCGAAATTCAAAGTTGTTTTTGCCATAATTCAGCGGCAAATCGATACCGCCGGTGTAAGTCTGGTTATTATAAAGGATAGCTGCATGACTGTCAGCAGTATAGATACGGATAGCGCTTGTAAATCGATCGACCGTGGCAGAGGCTGTTTTAGGATCATTGCTAGTTCCTGTACCTGTCCAGGGAGAGGAAATAATATCCACAGCAGCATCGGCATTATCAGTAGAGACAGCCTGACGTGTCAGATCAAGAAAATAGCTGGTACTGGGGGTAAGCTGCTGTTCGCTGCCTCCGAGTGTTATTTCCGTTTCAGGCATTGTAAAAGAAATATTTTCTGCAAGAACGACTTTGTGCTTTGCGTCAGGTGATGCGCCGGAAATCCTGCCAAATTCAGCTACATAAATACCAAGATGAGCTTTGTATGAGCTGATGGCAGTTCCCATAAGTATCCAGGAATTATCAGGCTGCTGTTCATAAAGCTGAAAGGTAAGACCGCTTAAATTGGCAGATGTATCATAGCTTCCGGTCTGACTGTCGTACAGACGTACCTGAAGCATAGAATAATAATTCTGCGCTTTGGGCGTTGAAGCATCCTGGCTATTTAAGTTCTGAGGTGATGGAGATGCGGAATTGCTGGGGGGGTAAGAGCATCAGAAGAAGCCTCTGTCTGAACAGAAGAATCCAAAGCTTTGGTCTCATAAACCGATAGAGACTCTGCTGAGTCAGATGTATCTGTCTGTTGGGCGTGAACACTGTGAACCGGCGAAGAAAAAACGGAAAGCATCATCGATGCTGTCAGCAGACACATCAGAATGTGTTTTTTCATAAGAAAACCTCCTTTAAAACGTTGATGTTTTTATTATACTTGATTTATGGGACAGACGCAATCTTTCATAAAAAGATTGACGGATGATAAAAAAGAGACTACCATAGTTACGGCATGTGTATAAAGCGTACATCGAACAATTATTGATTTGGAGGTATATTATGTCAACTCAACATACATTTGAAATCCATCATGGACGGCCGGAGGATTGCACCGGCCGGAGTGCTGTGGAACAAAAGACCTACGATGTTTTGGAAGCGCTGGAGATACCTTTTGAAAGCGTTGACCATGAAGCTGCAATGACGATGGAGGATTGTCAGTGCGTGGAAGAAGCGCTTGGAATTGCGGCATGTAAAAACCTGTTTTTGAGAAATTCTCAGAAAACGAAATTTTATTTGCTGCTGATGCCTGGTGACAAAAAATTTAAGACAAAAGAGTTGTCGCATCAGCTTGGGATTGCCCGGCTGTCCTTTGCAGAGGAGGAATATATGACAAAGTATCTTGGCGTCCGTCCGGGGTCTGTGACTGTCATGGGATTGATCAACGACCAGGATCATGCCGTGACGCTGCTTGTGGATCGTGAGGTTTATGAGCAGCCTTATATGGGATGCCATCCCTGTGCCAATACGTCAAGCATTAAAATAAAGACCGCGGATGTATTTGAAAAGCTTCTGCCTTTTACGGGGCATGAAGCGGTCGTCGTAGACCTGTAATCACAGACCTGTAATCATAGACGCCCAAAGCTGCATTTGATAGAGCGCAGCCTTGGGCGTCTGTGATTTTAAATAAGCAGTGTGTATTTGGTTACTTTAAATGATTATGACCGATCATCGCCTTTTGAACTGTGTTTTTTCCGGTATTTTACACATTCAGTCAGCAGATATTCGATCTGACCGTTGACGGAGCGAAATTCATCTTCCGCCCAGGCTGCCAGTTCTGCATAGAGGGCAGAGGACAGACGCAGGGGCACTTGCTTTTTTGATTTCTCTTTTGGTGTATGCGGTTCCATCATTTCCCTCCTTTAAGCGAGATGGATCAGGCATCAGGACATCCGTTTTAGTAAAAGGACATCCGTTTTTTAATAAAGGCTGCCGCTGTTAACAATAGGCTGAGCATCTTTGTTGCCGCATAAAACGACGAGAAGATTGCTGACCATGGCAGCCTTGCGTTCCTCATCTAATTCTACAATATCATTCTCACTAAGTTTTGTCAAAGCCATTTCAACCATGCTCACGGCGCCTTCCACGATTTTCTGACGTGCATCGATGATGGCTGCGGCCTGCTGACGCTGAAGCATTGCTGAAGCAATTTCCGGAGCATAGGAGAGATTCGCGATACGGACTTCGAGAATTTTAAGTCCGGCGATGGACACCTTTTCCTGAAGCTCTTTTTTCATAATATCCGCAACCTCCTGGCTGCTGCCGCGCAGTGATTTTTCATCGCCGCCGTCGCTCGTATCATATGGATAGCAGCGGGCTGTGTTACGCACAATGGAGTCGCACTGAATGGACAGGAAAGTTTTGTAGTTTTGTACATTGAATACAGCCTTGACCGGATTGATGACCTGCCAGATCACAACGGTGCCGATGATGATCGGATTACCGAGCTCATCATTGACCTTCTGCTGGTTATTGTCCAGCGTCATAGCCTTTAAGGAAACCTTCTTGCTTAAGGTGCTGCCGGCAGCGCCTGTGCTTACCCGGCCGGTTGTGGCAATCTGAGAGATACCGGCACTTAAAGGTGAGGCTGTCGGATTGACTGCGGAACAAAATGGGTTTACATAATAAAATCCTTCTTCCTTTAACGTTCCGTAATAGTTTCCGAACAGGGTGAGCACCAGCGCTTCATTGGGGCCGATGATCTTAAATCCCGGAAAAATAATGCAGGACAGGCAGAGAATGACAATGCCTGCCACCAGCAGGATGGCGCCGGCAACAAGAAGCTCATTCGACAGCAGTATGCTGCCGCCGATAATTGCGCCAACGCAGGCCGCAATGATGAGAATCGTTACAAACAGCATGATAAAACCACTGCATGATGGCGCCTTTCGTTCTTCATACACTTTTTTGGATACAAATTGTTCTTCCATAAAAATCCTCCCTTAGATGGTATGCCGTATTAAGAAAGAATCCTGCTGTACAGGATTCTCCGCCGGTGTGGCCGCATAAGCGGCATATGCCACTTCGCCGCAGTGCGATCCCAGGCGGGGCTTTTTATTGCATAGTAACGCAATTTTCCAGGCAATAAAAACGGCATTTTCCTGCCAGGCCGCGTGAGCTGATACCTGGACAGAAATTAAAGTGATATTATTTTGATATTATTATAGCATCATAAAAGTATATGTCAAGCAGAAAAAGAAAAATATAAAAATGAAAACTATAAAACTCAAAAATATCAAATTCAAAAATATAAAAATCCCTATGGATGACATTGCTGCCGTCCATAGGGATTGGATCGAAAGAAAAGCTGTATTTAAAAAGATACAGATATATCAATGACGTTTATTCATGACGCAGGGCGTCGATGGGGTTTAGGTTTGCGGCTTTGACTGATGGCAGCAGCCCGAAAATCAGTCCGATGATGACGGAGAACAGTACGGAGCCTATGATGGCCGATACGCTGATTGCCACAGGCGTTGAGGAAATCCGCGAGATGACCTCCGCCAGGATGATCCCGGCGATGATGCCGATAATACCGCCAAGGCTTGTAAGTACAGCCGCCTCTGTAAGGAACTGAGCCAGAATACGGTTTTTTCTGGCGCCGATGGCTTTTTTAAGACCAATCTCCTGAGTACGCTCCGTTACGGATACAAGCATGATATTCATAACACCGATGCCGCCGACCAGAAGAGAAATGCTGGCGATCCAGATCAGCTGCTGGTTGGTGGAGGCACTAAGCTCCTGCAAGTTTCTGGCTGTTTCCATAATATCCGTGCCGCGGTAGGTGTAGGTCTGAGCGGAAGTGCCTGAGCCGGATGCATCCGCAGCCACATCGGCGGAAGCGGCCTCACCCATTCCGGTGCTGCCTGCGGAAAGCTCTGTGGTTACTGTGGACGCGCCGATAAATTCGTTGATGGCATCCTCCGCCTTTTGTCCGGCAATACTCATGGAATCGGTATCAACTGCTTTAATGACCACATTGGGGCGTTCATCGTAGCAGTAGATGATCGGCCAGGCAGCGTCCGGAAAATAAATGGTACTTTGCTGGCTGCCCATGTACTGCTGGTAATCCTCCAGCGAATTGATGACCGGCTTGAAAGTGGAGGCTTTATCCACAACACCGACGACGGTGAACGGTTCTCCGTTGACCTCCAGAGTTTTGCCGATGGGATCCTCGCTCGGAAAGATCGTGGAGGCGGCATCCTTGTCAAGAATGACGACCTTCCGGTAATTGGTAAAATCATCCTCAACAAAGGTGCGCCCTTTAATGCTGATAAAACCGCAGGTAGCAAAGTAATTGTTGTCGATCCCGTACAGCTGCATACTTGTGTACTGGCTGTTTTTGTAGTACAGGCTGTCGGAATAATTCCGATGCAGATAATAGGAGACATTTTCAATCTCGGGAATGTCAAGGAGCTGCTCACGAAGCTCCTCGTCAAGCACAGGAATAGCGGTAGGAATATTGTAATTGTCCGGATAGTATTCAAAATTGTTTTCCATAAGCTTAATGTCTACCGTATTATTTCCGGCACCGACAAGATTTTGTTTGATCTGTTCGTTGGTGCCTTTGATCGTGGATACGATCGCAATGATCGATGCGATACCGATGATAATACCAAGCATTGTCAGGAAGGAGCGCATCTTATGGGACCATACCCCCTGAAATGAGAGTCTTATATTTTCTAACATGGCAACCTCCTAATAATACATGTAAGCGTTCTCTTCATCGATCTGAGCCTTGACGCCCTCTTTGACATCTTTGCCATAAGGGAAAGCAATATAATCGGTCTGAGCCACTGCATTATTGGTAATTTCAATATAGTAACCGCTGTAAACCGCTCCGGTAATGACCGTGCGCTTTTCCAGGCGTCCGTCACTGCCTAAAACAAAAATGTAGGATTCGCCGTTGTCATCGGTGCGGACATAAGCCTTTGCAAGATACAGATTTTGTCCTTCCATATCCATACCATTCATCATAGAATTATTGCCCGTTGTAATATCGACATATTCATTTTCGGTCAGCCCCTCCGGCGGATTATCGATTAGGGCGATAAACGGATAGTTGGACGAGTTTGGATTCTTTCCATAGCTATCCGAGCTTGTCGTCGGGTAGGGCGAGACTTCCTTGATGGTGGCGTCAAAGGAGGCGCCGGTATTCCAGGACATCGCAGAGATTGTCTGTCCGACCGTGAGTGTGTCAAGGTCCAGCTCGTTGATGGAACCGGTAAGATACAGGCCTTCAGTGCTGTTGATGACCATAAACGGGTCGGTGGTGCTTGTATTCTCATCCAGTGAAGCAAGACTTGTCACAACGCCGTTGACCGCGCTGGTAACGGTGGCATTTTCAAGCTTTTTCTGAAGCTTGGTAAGGTCAAGCTGTGCCTGACGCTTTTGTGTCTGAAGCCGGGCAAGCTCAAGCTGCTTGTCGGAAAGCATCTGTTTGATCTCGTCGGCTGTGTAGGACGGCCCTCCGCCGCCGATGTCAATGCCGCCGCCCCAGATGTCGTCCCCGTTCATATCATCGGTGGATTCCTGTTCTTCATTCAGGGCGATACCGTTGGCAATAAATTCAGCGATGGGCGTGTCAATGGCTTTATCCGAAGGCGCTTCAAGCTTTGCACCGTCCAGTGTGACCCAGCTGGAATCTCTGAGCTTAAGGATCACGGTCATCTTTTCTTCGCGGATGCGGTTAATAAAATCTTTTGTGATAATGGTTGCATCATCGCAGTAAATTTCATAAACATCCCGGTGGTCATGGGAAACATCAAGAACCGTATCTTTTCCAAGCTCCTTAACCGGCTCCTGAGGAAGCTCATTGTCATTGGCGATAAATTCGGCCAGAGTGCTCTGAACGGACGTTACATAGGGCAGTGCCAGAGCCTCGCCGCTCAGTGTCAGAGTCTCTTTTGTGTCCTCAAGATAAATCAAAGCATCCATTGGCGTTCCTTCGTCTTTGACCGTGCCATCGGCATCTACGGCCTTGCCTTTCAGAATGTATATAAATTCCGGGGTAAGGATCGTATCAGACGAACATTGGATGCGGACCGGACGGTCTAAAGTCAGCGCCTGGGGCCATTTCTGGAAAAATCCGGTATCTAAAGCTTCCACTGCTTCTGTGGGGAGTTGATAATCATTATTGATAAACTCCTGGAGTGAGCACTCGCTGACTGTGTTGATAAAAGGCTCGTTTAATTTTTCAAGATCAAAAATCAGCGGCTGATCCAGGTCCTTGATCGTTAAAACGACCTTTTTCACCTGATTGGACAGGATTTTATTTTTTAGCTGGGGGTCTTCAAGCTGTTCCTTTGTCCAGTCGGAGCCGTCGGCACTTTTGCCTCGGAGCAGATTGATAAATTCCGGTGTGAGCTTTGTTGTTTGCAGGCATGGAATGACGATGACGCCATCCTTGTCGACGGTGCCGTTATAAGATGAAAAATCAAATGTTCCATCAAGCATTTCCTCAAACGTCTCCTCTGGCTCAGTCTCCGGTGTTTCGGGCGTTCCACCGGACGGGTCAGATGCCGGGGTATCGGAAGGTGCCGGAGTGTCGGAAGGTGCCGGGGTATCGGAAGGCGCCGGAGTGTCGGAAGGCGCCGGGGTATCGGAAGGCGCCGGAGTATCGGAAGGTGCCGGAGTGTCAGAAGGCGCCGGAGTATCGGAAGACGCCGGGGTATCGGAAGATGCCCGGCTGTCTAATGACACCGGAGTACCGGAAGGCGTCTGCACATCGGATACAGACAATAAAGCGGTGCCGCCAAGGGAAGCGGTTGTTGTGGGATTGTCATTTTCCTCAGTGCTGGCCGGAGGCTGTATCAGACTGTCGCCAAGCGAACTGCCTCCGGAAGGGACAACGCCGTTTTTCAGACTTTGAATGTCTTTATTTGTCTGCTGGATGTTGAGCTCGATCGTCTGAATGTCCAGACGCTTTGTCTCAATATCCAGTTCCATAAGCTCGGTATCATACTGCATCAGCGGCATACCTTCGGTAACCGTATCGCCCTGGGAGACATATACCTCCTTGACGGTGGCGTCACTTTCAAGATATACCGTCTGGCTTACATCGGAGGTAACCCGACCGGTGGAGCCGGAGTAGCCTTCGTAGGCATAAGTGGAAACGTTGCTCACCGGAACAACATCTACGGTCTTTCGGGAATTTTGTACGGAAACCGCGGTAAATATACCGATACCGATGAGGCAGACGATCAGCACAATACAAACCGGAATAATGATGGTTTTCTTTTTTAATTTCATTTTTCTTCTGCCTCCTTAGGTTGTAAGATCATGCCGTCGCGTATCATGATTTTCCTTTTGGCAAAACCGGCGATGTCCGCGTCATGGGTGATCATCACCACAGTGACACCTTCATCATTGAGCTTTTGGAACAGTTCCATGATCTGACGGCCGGATTTACTGTCCAGTGCGCCGGTGGGCTCATCTGCAAGAAGGATTTTTGGATTGTTGACAATGGCCCGGGCAATGGCAACGCGCTGTTTCTGACCGCCGGAAAGCTGTGTCGGCTTAAAATCCACACGATCTGCAAGTCCCACACGCTCCAGCGCCCTGAAGGCACGCTCATGGCGTTCCTTTTTGCTGATGCCCGCATAAACCAGAGGCAGGCTGACATTATCCAGAGCACTTTGCCGTGACAGAAGATAAAAGCTCTGGAACACAAAGCCAATACTTTTAAGACGGACATCAGACATTGCCTTGTCCTTATAGCTTAATATATCCTCTCCGTCCAGAAAATACTGGCCGGAGGTGGGGCGGTCCAGACAGCCGATAATATTCATCAGCGTTGTTTTTCCGGAACCGGACGGGCCCATAATGGCCAGGTATTCGCCCTTTTCAACATCAAGGGATATGTCGTTGAGGACGGGGACCGTCATCTTCCCCTGAATATAATCTTTATAAATATGTTTCAGTTCAAGAATCATAGTCAGTCCCCCATTCACTGTGCCGTGGTCTGGGCATCAGCGTCTCCCCCGTCAGCGTCAGCGCCGTCACCGGCATCACCGCCGATGATCTGTGAAGCGTCACCGGAGCCGCCGTCAAGCGGTTCAGCCATATCGGTGACGGTGCCCATATCCATGCCGCCGTCCATATCAGTGCCGGTCATATCATCTGAGGAATTTGTATGTGTCCCGTCGTTGATAACACAGGTCATACCTTCATGGAGAAGATTGCCCGGGAATGCGATATATTCTTCGGCCGTCAGCCCTTCAAGAATCTGATATTCATCCAGAGCGCTGTCATAATCGCCAAGCGTGAGCTTTCTTCGCTCAAGACGGTTTTTACTGTCTGCAACCCATGCATAGGCGTCATTGTCCTCCAGCACAAGATACATTGATGGCAGCCATAAGCCTTCCTTCGGCTCTTCCTGACCATTATCCAGCTCGATAAAGACATGCTGGCCAAGCATAAAGTCACCGGAGCTTTCAGGTGTCACATAAAATGCATAGCTGCTGGATGTCTGTCCCATATCGCCGGAGCTTCCGCTGATATATGTAACGCCGCCGGAACTGGAGCTGTCGGTGTAGGTGCTGCTTGTATCAATCTTGCTGATGGTGCCCTTCCACGTCTGCGTTTCGTCAACACGGGAACGGATGATGACCGGCTGCCCCTCAGAAATGGACCAGACGTTTTGCTCATTGATCTTGCCTTTGATGCGGTATTCGCCGGAGGCCATGATGGACATAAAGGGTCTGGGATTACCCATATTATCGTAAACCGTATTTTCATTGACTTCCTGGATAATGCCATCCATGGTACTTGTGACAGTGGCGTTGGTCAGGTCATTTTCAAGCTTTTCGATTTCAGCCTCCTTGGCTCTCTGGTTGTATTCCGCCCGTTTGGCGTTTGTCTGGGCAGTCTGTATCTGTGTCGTGTAGCTGAGCTGTTCATCGGCGGGCGCCTGATTTTTAGCCTTTTGCAGTTCCGCAATCTGGCTGTAATAGCCGGAAATATCATTTTTGATACTTTCAAGATTGATGCGTTCCTGCTCCAGCGTCAGTGCCGTATCTTCCGTTTCATATTCAAACAAAGGTGTGCCGACAGTCACTTCATCGCCGACGGAAACGAAAATTTCTTTGATCTGTTTGTCCGCATTTTTTTTGACCTCGGTGACCTCCTGTGATTCAACAACACCGGAAAAACGGTTTTCCTCTCCGGTACCGCTCCCGAGTCCGGCGATTACAGATACCGGATCGACATAGGCGGTTTCATTAGTATTCGAGCGTTTTTCTCCGCGGAAGAAAAAGAAATAGACCGCGATGGCGGCGATGATGACAACCGCGATGATGATGCCGATCATCAGTATCAATTTCTGCTTTTTTTTCATTTAGATAACTCCTCCTCAATAATGAATGATCGATTAGATAAAAATGGACAGCGCCGGTGCGTAGGGCACAGGCCCACTATACAGACATTATACCATAGAATAAAGGCAGTTGGGGTTAAGGATGTTTGTACAATTCTTAAGTTTTTTTTACGAACAGCGGACAAAGCTGCTTGCAAAAAAAATCCGGCTTTGGTAAAATCGGACATATAATCGTGCGTTTTGCTGTATACAATATAACGTGAGCGTGAATTGCGTACATACAGTACAGCGTGAATATTAAGAAAGAAGGAGATATGGCATGAAAAACAGATTATGTGTATGGCTGACGGCGGGCCTGCTGGCACTGTCCCTGGCCGGCTGCGGCGGGAACGGGCAGGCGGCACCGGAAGCATCAGAAGCTTCCGGCAGCGCCAAGAGTACGGAAACCGAAGCGCTGGCCTCAGAAGCAGAAGCACAGACTTCTGCAGCAGAAAGCGAAGCCGTTCCGGAAGAGACAGAAGGCGGCGATGCAGAGGAAGCGGCAGGTCAGCCGACACCGGTACAAAAGGAAATCAACCAGACGATCACGGACGAGGAGCTTGGCTATACGATCACAGTAAAGCAGGCCATCATCGATATTCCGTTTGACGATCCATCTGTCTGGTATGACGGTTACCGGACCGGCGTCTGCGTTGAGGTGGAGCTGAAAAATGACAGTGAATATACCGGCGGCGTGTTTGCCACAGATATGAGCCTCCTTGTCAACGGTGAACCTGTGACGACCAGTCTCGGCCGTATCAGCACCTTCCAGACGTATGCCGATGAAAATGGCCTTACATCGTTTGATTCAAGCGGTGTTATGCAGGGCGAAAGCGCCAGCGGATGGCTGTTTTACTATTTTGAAACCGGAGACGGTGATAATGAACTGGGTATGCGCTACTCCCGCCCGGAAACTGAAATCACGGTGATTGGCGGACAAGACGGCGGAACAAGCTCGATTTTGCCGGCGCAGGATTTTGATATTACATTTTAAAATGTAAGGCAAGCCGGCCCGGTTATACATAAAGATCATTTTGATACCTGAAAAATCCCGGGATTTTATGGATTTCGTCGGTTGACAGCGATTGCAAACTATATTATCATAAAACATGATAAAAGCGTTGATGGAGAGAGTAGCTTTGCATCGAAGTTTCAAGCGAACCGGGGATGGTGAAAGCCCGGGACAAGTAGGGCAAGGTGAAGATCACTTCTGAGCTGCAGGCTGAACGTCCAGTAAGCCCCGCCGGTTTTTCACCGTTACAGGAAACGCATATGAGAGTATGCAGGAATAAGGTGGTATAGCGAAGTTGAATGTGGCCTTCGTCCTTTTCTGGACGAGGGCCTTTCATATATGGTGCTGCCGTAATTTACAGCATGATTTACAGAGTAAGGAGGAAATGACGGTGTACAAAAAAGTAGACACAAATCTCAATTTTGTCCAGCGCGAAAAAGAAGTTGAAAAGTTCTGGGAAGAGCATAAGATTTTTGAGAAAAGTATCGAATCCAGAGCAAACTGCCCGGAGTTTACATTTTATGACGGCCCGCCAACTGCCAACGGCAAACCCCATATCGGCCATGTGCTGACCCGCGTGATCAAGGACATGATCCCGCGCTATAAGACGATGAAGGGCTATCAGGTACCGAGAAAGGCCGGATGGGATACCCATGGGCTTCCGGTAGAGCTCGAGGTGGAAAAGATGCTTGGCCTGGATGGCAAGGAACAGATCGAGGAGTATGGACTGGAGCCGTTTATTGAGCACTGCAAGGAAAGTGTCTGGAAATATAAGGGCATGTGGGAGGACTTCTCCGCAACGGTCGGCTTTTGGGCGGATATGGAGCATCCATATGTCACCTACCATAATGATTTTATTGAGTCCGAATGGTGGGCTTTAAAAAAGATATGGGAAAAGGGCCTGCTCTACAAAGGCTACAAGATCGTTCCGTATTGCCCGCGCTGCGGAACACCGCTGTCCAGCCATGAGGTTGCCCAGGGCTATAAAATAGTGAAGGAGCGCTCGGCGATCGTCCGTTTTAAGGCTAAGGATGAGGATGCTTATATTCTGGCATGGACAACAACGCCGTGGACACTGCCGTCCAACGTGGCACTGTGCGTGAATCCCGATGAGACGTATGCGAAGGTAAAGAGCGGCGATTATATTTACTATATGGCCCAGGCACTTTTAGATACCGTTTTGGGAGAAGGCGCTTACGAGGTGCTTGAGACATTCCCCGGAAGAGCGATGGAATATAAAGAATATGAGCCGCTTTTCCCGTTTGTGGAATTAAATAAAAAGGCATACTATGTGACATGCGACAGCTATGTTACGCTGACTGACGGTACCGGCGTCGTTCATATTGCTCCGGCGTTCGGTGAGGATGACTCCAATGTGGGACGCAAGTATGACCTGCCGTTTTTACAGCTTGTGGACAGTAAGGGCGAGATGACCGCTGAAACTCCATGGGCCGGGACATTCTGCAAGGATGCGGACCCGATGGTCTTAAAAGACCTTGATGCACGGGGACTTTTATTTTCCGCTCCGAAGTTTGAGCACAGCTACCCTCATTGCTGGCGCTGTGATACACCGCTGATCTATTATGCGAGAGACTCATGGTTTATTAAAATGACGGCGGTTAAGGACGATCTGATCCGCAATAATAATACGATCAACTGGATTCCTGAAAGCATCGGCAAGGGCCGCTTCGGCGACTGGCTGGAAAATGTCCAGGACTGGGGTATCAGCCGTAACCGTTACTGGGGAACGCCGTTAAATATCTGGGAGTGCGAGTGCGGCCATCAACATTCCATCGGAAGCATTGCCGAGTTAAAGGAAATGTCTGATAACTGCCCGGATGACATTGAACTGCACCGTCCCTACATCGACGCTGTGACAATCAAGTGCCCGATCTGCGGCAAGCAGATGCACCGTGTTCCTGAAGTAATCGACTGCTGGTTTGATTCCGGCTCCATGCCTTTTGCACAGCATCACTATCCGTTTGAAAATGAAGAGCTGTTTAAGGCGCAGTTCCCGGCAGATTTTATTTCTGAAGCCGTAGACCAGACCCGCGGATGGTTTTATTCCCTGCTGGCAATTTCAACGCTGATCTTTAATAAGGCGCCGTACAGAAACGTTATCGTTCTGGGTCATGTCCAGGATGAAAACGGCCAGAAGATGAGCAAGTCCAAGGGCAATGCCGTTGATCCGTTTGAGGCGCTTGAAACCTACGGCGCCGATGCAATCCGCTGGTATTTTTACATTAACAGTGCGCCGTGGCTGCCGAACCGGTTCCATGGCAAGGCTGTTATGGAAGGCCAGCGCAAGTTCATGGGAACTTTATGGAATACTTACGCATTTTTTGTACTTTATGCAAATATTGATAACTTTAATGCGTTACAATATATATTGGATTATGAAAAGCTGTCCGTTATGGACAAGTGGCTGCTGTCCAAGTTAAACTCTGTCGTAAAGGCGGTCGATGAACATCTGGCCGGCTACCGGATTCCCGAGGCTGCAAGAGCGCTTCAGGAATTTGTGGATGACATGAGTAACTGGTATGTGCGCCGGAGCCGTGAGCGCTTCTGGGCGAAGGGCATGGAGCAGGATAAGATCAATGCTTACATGACGCTTTATACCTCCCTCGTAACGATCTGCAAGGCGGCTGCGCCGATGATTCCGTTTATGACCGAGGAAATTTACCAGAATCTTGTGAGAAGCATTGACGATCAGGCGCCGGAAAGCATCCATCTGTGCGATTTCCCGAAGGTGCGTGAGGACTATATCGATAAAGAGCTGGAAAAGGATATGGACCTTGTGCTTGCTGTTGTCGTTCAGGGACGCGCCTGCCGCAATACTGCCAATATTAAAAACCGCCAGCCCATCGGCCGGATGTATATTAAAGCGAATTTTGAGCTTCCTGAATTTTTCAGAGACATCATCGCAGACGAGCTCAATGTAAAGCAGGTGGAATTTGTAGAGGACATCAGCTCCTTTATCTCTTATACCTTTAAGCCGAACTTCCAGACATTAAAGCTGAAATACCCCAAAAAGCTCGGTGTGCTTAAAAATCTGTTAGCTTCAGTGGACGGACATAAAGCAATGGAAGCGTTAAAGAAGGATGGATGCCTGATGATCGATGCTGACGGTGAACCCTGCCGTCTTGTGGAAGAGGACCTTCTCATCGAAGCTGCCCATACGGACGGCTATGTTTCAAGCACAGAGCGCGATGTGACAGTTGTTCTTGACACGAACTTAAGCGAAGCGCTTCTTGAGGAGGGCTTCGTTCGTGAGATCATTTCCAAAGTCCAGACGATGCGTAAGGAAGCTGGATTTGAAGTGATGGATCATATCGCCATCTCTATGGAAGGCAATGACAAGGTTGCCCAGGTGATCAAAGCCAACGAAGCGCTGATCAGGTCTGAGGTTATGGCCGACGGCGTGGACTATGATCAGGCACAGGGCTATACAAAGGAATGGAATATTAACGGTGAAAAGGTGACGCTTGGCGTTACCCGCATCGGTTAGATAGGAAGGAGAAGTTATCGTGAAAAAGCAGGACACTTCGGCAGTTGTGACCGAAGCCTCCCCGAATAAGCTGTTTGACCGGGAGGCCTTCAAAAAAGAGATTCTTGAAAATGTAAAAATGCTGTACAGAAAGACCATCGATATGGCCAGCAAGGAGGAAGTATTCCAGGCTGTTGCTCTGGCGACAAAAGATATTATTGTCGATGAGTGGCTGGCAACCCATAAAAAATACAATGAGGAAAACCCAAAGATCGTGTACTATCTGTCCATGGAGTTCCTCATTGGCCGTGCCCTTGGCAATAACCTGATCAATCTGCGCTGCTACAAGGAAGTCGCTGAAGTTCTGGACGAGCTTGGCCTTGACATTAACGTGATTGAGGATCAGGAACCGGACCCGGCACTTGGAAACGGCGGTCTTGGCCGTCTGGCAGCATGTTTTCTGGATTCCTTATCCACCCTTGGCTACCCGGCTTACGGCTGCGGCATCCGCTATAAATATGGTCTGTTTAAGCAAAAGATCGAAAACGGCGCTCAGATCGAGGTTCCGGATAACTGGCTGAAGGACGGCTATCCGTTTGAGATCAAGCGTGCGGAGTATAAGCAGGAGATCAAGTTTGGCGGCTATGTCCGCATTGTATGGGATGAGGCGGCCCATAAGAACCGCTTTATCCAGACCGATTACCAGTCCGTTTATGCAGTGCCTTATGATCTTCCGATCGTGGGCTACGGCAATAATGTGATTAATACGCTGCGTATCTGGGATGCAGAGCCGATCGTTGAATTTAACCTAGAATCCTTTGATAAGGGAAATTATGACAAGGCAGTGGAGCAGGCGAACCTTGCCAAGACGATCGTGGAGGTACTCTACCCCAATGATAATCATTACAGCGGCAAGGAGCTTCGGTTAAAGCAGCAGTACTTCTTTGTTTCCGCAAGCATCCAGAGAGCGATCCAGAAATATAAGGAGCTCAACAATAACGATATTCACAAGCTGTACGAAAAAGTATGCTTCCAGATGAACGATACCCACCCGACGATTGCTGTGGCCGAATTGATGCGTATTCTCGTCGACGAGGAGGACCTTGAGTGGGATGAGGCATGGAGCATCACGACAAAATGCTGTGCGTACACAAACCATACGATCATGGCCGAGGCTCTTGAAAAGTGGCCGGTCGACCTGTTTATGCGCCTTCTGCCCCGTGTATACCAGATCGTTGAGGAGATCAACCGCCGTTTCCTGATTCAGATTGAGGAACGCTATCCAAATCAGTACAGCAAGATCAAGAGCATGGCCGTGATCTACGAAGGCCAGATCCGCATGGCAAACCTGGCAATCGTGGGCGGCTCATCGGTTAACGGTGTGGCACAGCTGCATACGGAGATTCTTGAACACCGCGAGCTGAAGGATTTTTATGAGATGATGCCGGAGAAGTTCAGCAACAAGACCAACGGTATCACACAGCGCCGTTTCCTGCTCCACGGAAATCCGCTCCAGGCTGCATGGGTCACAAAGAAGATCGGAACCGATGCATGGATTACAGACCTGCCACAGATCAAGGCGCTTGAAAAATTTGCCGATGATCCTCAGGCACAGAAGGAGTTTATGGATATTAAATATCAGAACAAGCTGCGTCTGGCAAAATATATTAAAGAGCACAATGGCATTGACGTAGACCCCAATTCTATCTTTGATGTACAGGTGAAGCGTCTCCATGAATACAAGCGCCAGCTGATGAACATCCTTCATGTGATGTACTTATATAATCAGCTCAAGGCAAACCCCAATATGGATTTTTATCCGACTACCTTTATTTTTGGCGCAAAGGCTGCGGCCGGTTATAAGCGAGCCAAGGAAACGATCAAGCTGATTAACTCCGTGGCGGATGTGGTCAACAACGACCCGTCCATTGGCGGAAAGATCAAGGTCGTATTTATCGAAAATTACCGTGTATCCAATGCGGAGATCATTTTTGCCGCCAGCGATGTGTCTGAGCAGATTTCCACAGCCAGCAAGGAGGCTTCCGGCACAGGTAATATGAAGTTCATGCTCAATGGAGCTGTGACTATCGGAACGATGGACGGCGCTAATGTGGAGATTGTCGAAGAAGTCGGCAGCGAAAATGCGTTCATTTTCGGTATGTCTGCTCAGGAGGTTATGGATTATGAGGCAAAGGGCGGCTATGATCCATATGAAATTTATAACAGCGACAGCGACATCCGCAAAGTGCTTGAACAGCTTGTGGACGGCACCTATTCCAGAGAAGGCAATCTGTTCAATGAGATTTATACGTCACTGCTTAAGGGCACCGGCTATGACCGTCCGGACGTATATTTCAACCTGAAGGATTTCCGGGCCTATGCAAAGGCGCAGGAATGTGTCAATAAGGCTTACAAGGACCGCAGCCACTGGGCGAAGATGGCGATTCTTAATATTGCCAATGTCGGAAAATTCTCCTCAGACCGTACAATCGAGGAATATGTAAGAGACATCTGGCACCTGGAAAAGATCACTGTGAACGTATAAAGCGCCCGGTTAAGGCAATGGTGAGGGAGCAGTAAAAAATGCAGGGAGCAGCCGCATTTTTGCTGCTCCCTGCGCGTTTTAAGCGATACGCCCGTCGGGTGCCCCTCCGTGCTTGCACAGGCGGGCATCCGAAGGGCAACGGGCATCGAGTGGCACCGGCCGGAGCAAAGCGAAGCGAAGACCGCCGTGCCTGTGCGGACTATGGAGAAATAACATGAGAAATATCAGACTTTTGATCGAGTATGACGGAAGCCGCTATGACGGCTGGCAGCGCCTTGGAAAGTCGAGCGGGAGCAGCACGATCCAGGGGCGTATCGAAGCGGTGGCAAGCCGCATGGTCGGCGCGCCTGTGGAGATCATCGGCTCAGGCCGCACCGACGCCGGCGTCCATGCATATGGACAGGTGGCAAATTTCCATGCAGAGACGGATTTAAGCTGCGAAGCGATCCGGGACTATTTTAACCGCTATCTTCCGGAGGACATCGGTATTCGGGAGGTTTATGAGGCAAAGCCGCGGTTCCACAGCAGGCTCAATGCGGTATCAAAAAAATATCTTTACCGTATTGTGACCGGAAATGCGCCGTGCGTGTTTGACCGCAGGTACGTTTGCCGCTGCCCGGAGGAACTTGATACGGCGGCTATGGAGCGCGCAGCGGCATATCTGGTGGGACGCCATGATTTTAAGGCGTTTTCCTCGGTAAAACGGTCGAAAAAGAGCACGGTCCGGGAGCTTTACCGGGTCGATATTTTCCGGGAGCACGGGGAGCTGCGGCTGATGTTTTGCGGGAATGGATTTTTGTATCATATGGTGCGGATTATGTCCGGTACACTGATGGAGGTCGGCATGGGGAAACGGAAGCCGGAGGAAATACCGCAGATACTTGCGGGAAGGGACCGAACCCGGGCCGGGGTGACGGCGCCGCCCCAGGGACTGTTTTTATATGAAGTAAGCTATGAACCGGATGCTCTGTAAGGACGTAATGAGCAGGATAGGGGGTGTGCTATGAACAAAATCTTTATTGTGGAGGATGATGCCATGATCGCATCAGGGCTGACCTACGCTCTGGAACAGGAAGGCTTTGAGACGGCGGTGGCTTCCGGCTGCGAAGCGGCAAAGCGTCTTTATAAGCCCGGAGCTTTCATCATGGCTATTTTAGATATTACGCTGCCCGATGGAACGGGCTATGATATTTGCCGGATGATCAAGGCGCAGGAGGACCTTCCGATACTGTTTCTGACCGCCTGTGATGATGAGGTCAATGTCGTCATGGGACTGGATATGGGGGCGGATGATTACATTACAAAGCCTTTCCGCATCCGGGAGCTGTGCAGCCGGATCAAGTCGATTTTGAGACGCTATGGAAAGCACAGCGGGGAGGAGCATCTGTTTCGCGCAGGCAATGTGACCGTTGATTTAAAAAAGGCCAGAGTGACGAAAAATAATGAGGAGGTCATTCTTACAGCGATGGAATACCGCCTGCTTCTGACATTGATCAGCCACCGGGGCCAGGTGCTTTCCCGCAGCCAGCTGCTTGAGGGTATCTGGGATGTGGCCGGGGATTTTGTCAATGACAATACGCTGACGGTGTATATTAAGCGCATCCGGGAAAAGCTGGAGGATGATCCGGCCAGCCCGCAGCTCATAAAAACGGTCCGCGGCCTGGGCTACTGTCTTATATCCGGGACACCGGATTATTAAGCGCTGCAAAGGAGCAAAAAATGATACGAAACAAAAAATTTCTGGGAATGCTGTGTGCCTTTGCGGCTGTTTTCATCCTCTGCACCGGCGCCTCGCTGATGCTTTCCAGATATACACTGCAAATTATGGCCGCAGGGATGCTTCTTTTGATGGTACTGTTTGTTCTGTACACATGGGAGCGCTATAACAGCATGAAGCGGCTGGCATCCCAGCTCCATCAGTTTCAGCGCAGCTTAAAGCAGCTCCCGCTGGAAGCGTACAGCGAAGGGGAATTAAGCTATCTGTCCAGTGAAATTTCAAAAATGGCGACGAAGCTTACGGAGCAGGCGCAAATGCTGGCAGCTGATAAGGAATATCTGGCGGATGCGATCTCGAATATATCCCATCAGCTGAAAACGCCTCTGACATCCATGAGTATGATGGCCGACTTTTTAAGTACCCCGCTTTCAGAGGAAAAGCGCGCAGAATTTACAGCGAACATCCGGCATCAGCTTGCCCGTATTGAATGGCTTGTGTCGGCACTGCTGAAAATGGCCCGGCTGGACGCAGGGGCTGTGACAATGAAGCAGGAGATAGTCTGTGTACAGGAGCTGCTTCATAAAGCGTCCGGGCATCTGCTGATCCCAATGGAGCTTAAGGGCCAGGAGCTGATTTTAGACTGTGACGGCTCGGTGACCTTTACCGGAGATATGGACTGGATGGCCGAGGGACTGTCCAATATTTTAAAAAACTGTATGGAGCATATGGGCAGCGGCGGTCATCTGAAGGTCTGTGTCCGGGATAATCCAATGTATATCCGAATAGACATATCGGATGAAGGCAGCGGTATTGCAAAGGAGGACCTTCCGCATATTTTTGAGCGGTTTTACAAAGGGAAGAATGCGTCGCCGGACAGCGTTGGTATCGGGCTTGCCATGGCCGCGCAGATCATCCACCAGCACAACGGAGACATACAGGTGGAAAGTACGCCGGGAAAAGGCTCGGTATTTCATATAAAGCTGTACAAATAGAGTCCGGAAAGCTCAATAGAACCGGAAAATAAACAGAAAGAAAAAGGCCCCGTCCGGCATCAGATTGGAATACCAGACGGAGCCTTTCATTTTATAAGATGCTCATCGCCGCGGTGAAGCCTTCACGTCCGGCTTCGTATACTTTGGATGCGCGGACACAGTCACCTACGGTGTAAACCGGGATGTCTCCCATTGTTTCCTGAATCATGGATTTTAATGCTTCGGCTGTGCCGGTGCAGGCTTTCATACCAAGGGCGAAGATGACGGTGTCGCCCTCAAATGTATGCCCGGCGCCGTCCTTGTCCACGGCGGTTACAGTAGAAGCGGTGATGTTCGTACATTTAAGACCGGTCTTTACGGTGACCATGCGGCTCATCTCATCGAGAAGTCCGATACGGTGCATCGGATAGCTGTCTGCGGCAACGGCATCGGCCATTTCGATGATCGTGACATTTTTGCCTTCCTTAGCCAGATGCAGGCCGGTTTCACAGCCTACAAGACCGCCGCCGATCATAAGCACGTTTTTGCCGACCTTTTCCGGTGTGTCATACACGTCCAGCGCTTTCATGGCATTTTCAATACCCGGGATCGCGGGCACGATCGGGTGGGAGCCTACGGCGATAATGACGGCATCCGGCTTTAGCTCATTTAAAAGCTCGCTGGTTGGCTCCGTGTGATACATCACATGGATGGGCCGTTCATTGACACGGCGGACATAGAGCTGTTTAAATTTTCCAAGATCAATCTTATAATGGTCGGTATCCGTGAAATTCAACAGGCCTCCAAGCTTACCGCTTTTTTCCACAAGCGTTACGTTATGGCCGCGGTCGCAGGCTGTGACGGCAGCCTCCATACCGGCAATACCGCCGCCGATGACAAGTACGTTTTTCGGGGACTTAATCGGCGTATTTAAAAATTCTTCATCATAGAAAAATTCCGTAGGATTGACGGTACAGCCGTAAATATTTAAAATGTCCGTGATCGCTACGCCTTCCAGAGGGCCGGGGAAGCATTTATAGCAGCGGATGCATGGGTTGATGTCATCCTCGCGGTCCGCCTGAGCCTTGTTGGCAAATTCCGGGTCAGCGGTGAGCTGGCGTCCCAATGCTATAAAATCACATTTTCCGGATGCAATGAGTTCTTCTGCAAATGCCGGATCGTTAATACCGCCCACGAGAACAACCGGAACATTGACCACCTTCTTGATGGCTTCCGCTGCATCGGCGTTCAGGCCGTGCGGCTGATACATTGATGAAAATTCACCGCTTAAAATAGGATTTCTGTAAACGCCCACAGACACATGGATCAAATCCACATAAGGCTCGGCCATTTTACAAAATTGAGCCGTCTCATCGGTGTGCATACCGCCCTCCATACATTCCTCGCCGGAAACGCGCATTTCGATAATGAAATCCCTGCCCATGGCTTCCCGGACGGTCTTTAAGATATAAAGCGGGAAACGGGCACGGTTTTTTAGGGAGCCGCCGTAGGCATCCGTCCGTTTGTTTGTCCGTGAAGAAAGGAACTGATGGAGCAGCCATCCGTGACCGGCATGGATCATCACGCCGTCAAAGCCGGCTTCCTTCATAAATTTTGCGGCGGTGACAAAATGATCCGCGACCATTTTCATCATTTTTTCGTCCATGGCATAAACCTTCATGCCATCCTCCCGTGTATAGCCCATGGGCCCCATGCCGTATTCAACACCCGGGATCGGCTCTACGGATTCGCCGCAGTGGGAAAGCTCGATCAGTGCTTTGGCACCGTAGGATTTGATCTGAGCGATGACCGGCTTAAGCTTGTCCATGGTCGGGTCGTTGAAATCCTCGTAATTGATCGGCGGGAATGGTTCACGGCTGGCGCCGACAAAATCCACGGCAGTCTCGCCGAAGGTAACCTGGGCACATCCGCCTTTTGCTCTGGCGACCATGGCATGCTTTAAAACAAAGTCAAGGCCGGGAATATTGATAAATGTACCGCAGTAGATCGGTGCGGCGATGATACGGTTTTTGTAGGTGTGGGTACCTACCTGCATGGGTTCAAACAAATGTCTGAATTTGCTCATAATTTTTCCTCCAATCCATTATGCTCCACAGTCAGTGAAAATTTTGAGGCACCTGAAATGCCCGTTTAATTTCAGTATAACAGGTAAATCGAAAGAAGTAAATTTAAATGATACATGAAAAAACAGATTTAGACATATGTCTGAAAGACGGTGTTTTTTATGGCGGCAATTTATACTTTGGCATATATCTTTTTTATTGCGTTTTTATCCTGAGCTTTAAATCATGGCCATTTTGTGAACGGCATTGGCTGTTCGGGCTGAACCAACGCTTCGTACTCTTTTGAGGCGTCCGGAATATAAGATTGAGAGTTTCAAGCAGATATGATAAAATTGAGAAAAGGAGTGTGATATTTATGGCATTCGCACAGAAAAAGCAATATACGATAGATGATATTTACGCATTGCCAGATGGAGTAAGGGCGGAACTTATTGACGGGGAAATGTATATGATGGCGCCGCCGGGAAGAACACATCAGCAAATTTCAATGTTTTTATCATCGAAGATTTATCAATATGTCAGTAATAAGAACGGAGACTGTGAAGTGTTTCCCGCACCATTTGCCGTTTTTCTTAACAACGATGATAAAATTTATGTCGAGCCGGATATTTCTGTTATCTGCGATACGTCCAAGCTGGATGAAAAGGGCTGTCATGGCGCTCCGGACTGGGTGATCGAGATTGTCTCGCCAAGCAGCCGGTCTATGGATTATTTAAAGAAACTGGTCAAATATCAGGCCGCTGGAGTAAGGGAATACTGGATTGTAGATTCTATGAGAAAATTAGTTACTGTATATAGGTTTAATACCGAAGAATACTCAATCCAATATGCATTTACTGATGAAATCCCGGTTGGAATCTATGACGGTGATCTGACAATCAGAATAAAAACAGAATAAGAAAACTATTATTTTAAAGAGTCTTACGGGTAAGTTCGTGGGGCTCTTTTCTTTTTGGCGGCAGCAGAATAGTACATCAGGGCCCTCCGAGCCTTTATTTATCAATATATAAAGATAGATATAAAGTTTCATAGATAAAGTTTCTATAATAGAAATTTTTATTTTATTGCACGAAAATGTAAAATACGTTATGATAAAAAAAGTGGAAAAATGAAGAAGGAGGCTATTCCAAATGAAAAAAGTATTAGGAATTGCGTTTGGCCGTAAAATGGCCAACACAGACGTTATGGTCAAGACCGCTCTGATGGAGTGTGAGAAGGCGGGCCATGATGTCCGTTTTATCCGCGCGGATGATCTTAAGATTGAGGACTGCACCGGATGTATTTCCTGTGTTGTAGGCATGATCTCCGGACGGGGCAAGGGCGGCTGCCCGATCAAGGACGATATGGCGATTCTTGAGGATGCGATCATGGATTGTGATGCACTCATCGTTGCCTGCCCGACTTATGAGATGTCTCCCACAGGTAAGTTTAAGACGGTTTGTGACAGACTGGGGCCTTCCCATGATATTAGCTTCAGACTGGAAGCTAAAAAAGAACGTCTGGCTGCCGGCAGACCGCTGGAGGACTGCCCGGACGAGCGTTCCTTTAAGAAGCGTGTCGGCGCCCTTGTATCGGTTGGCGGCGCTATGACAAAGAACTGGTTAAGCTTTATGCTTCCAACGATGTACGAGATCACCATGTCCATGGGTATCGATGTAATCGATACATATGAATACTTTGGAGCTATGGCTCATGAGCATGTGGTCGGAAATCCTCCGGTAATGGAGCGTATGCGCAAGGTTGGACAGCATATTGCCGAAGCGCTGAATGCCGAGAGCGAAGAAGAACGCACAAAGTGGCGCGGCGATGCCGAAGGCACATGCCCGGTATGCCATTGCGATATGCTGACAGTGCTGCATGACGGAACCGGTGTGGAATGTCCGGTATGCGGTATCCGCGGTGAGCTTGCTGTGAAGGACGGCAAGATTCAGGTCGAATTTTCTGAGGCTGAACAGAAGCGTTCAAGACTGTTCTATGCCGGTAAGCTGGAACACTCCACAGAGATCAAGACACAGGCAGCACCTCCGGGAAGCATCCCCAATAAAGCAGAGCTGCTGGAGCCTTATAAGAATTATGCGACAAGCTGGAAAGAGCAGTAATTCGTAATTTAATTTAAGCTGATCATAAAATATCCGGCGCAGATGGTTTAAGACTGTCTGCGCCGGATATTTTAGTGCGCCGGATATTTATTGTGTAGGAAGCTGCGTTCCTGCGCAATAAAAAATGCGCTTACAGGAAGCTGCGTTTGGATAAGCTTTCTAATGCTTCTCTTTGGATTGTGGTTTCGGACAGCTTATGCGGTCAGTTTTTCGTATAGCCGGTAAAGCTTTGCCTGGCAGAGGGCGACAACGCGCCCGGTCAAAAGCATGGCGATGACGGTTCCCGCGCCGATACCTAAGAGCTTTCCGGCAAATACGATGCCAAGAATCAGCGCGATTGCGAGGCAGGACAGATCAAATATATTTTTGCCGAAACCAAAGCCTTTTTTGAGCTTTTGCCCGAGAACACTGGCAAAACCATCGGCGGGGTTGGGAACGATCTTCATGCCGACCGTCAGTGAAGCCCCCAGTCCGGTGAATACAATAGCCAGGAGCAATACCGCACCCTTTTGAAAAACAGTTTCCGCCATCGGCAAAAGTATATCAAAGCGGTCGATAAAGAAGCTTGTGATCAGGCTCATGATGACCTGGAGAAGCTGCCAGAGCTTAAAATCCCGGCGCAGCAGCACGATCTGAAGGACAACGAGCAGGCTGTAAAAAAGAAAGGTCATTGTTCCAAGATTAAGTTTACATAATTGTGAAATGCTGTAAGGGATGGAAATGATCGGGGAAACGCCCAGCCCGGTTTTCGTGTTGAGCGTGATCCCAAAGGCAAGGATAATGATCCCGGCCAGATATATAAGGATGCGCAGTACCCATAAACGCTTTGGAGCTGCCGTTTTTGTCCGGAAGTGGATGGAATGTTCCATGTATGATACCTCTTTTCTTTCTATGAGGCGTATTGCCTCCTGTACACCTGATTTATTATAGAATAAAAATCACTTTTTTTCCAGTGTGGTTTCAGGCTGCTTTGTGCCAAACGCATAAATGTGCTTCCCAACGAAAACGATCAATTTCTTTTTCATGCTTATCGGCCAAAGGACAGCTCGCCCGGCCGCCCTTTTCGTGAAAAAGCCGGGCTTAGGATTGCAATCCTGACTGTGATTTTGTAAAATCAAAAGAGAGCGTATATAGGCCCCTGTCAATTTGGGATATGATTTGTGAAAGCGAGGAACATTATTTATGACAAAAGAAGAACTGACATTAGAGGTCATTGAACGGTTAAAAAAGGCGTATCCGGATGCCGGATGTACGTTAGATTATAATGAAGCATGGAAACTGCTCGTCAGCGTGCGTCTGGCGGCACAGTGCACCGATGCCCGGGTCAATGTTGTCGTTGAGGACCTGTATGCAAAATATCCGGATGTGGAGGCGCTGGCCGGGGCAACGCCGGAGGAGATTGAAGCGATCGTCCGTCCCTGCGGCCTCGGGCGCAGCAAGGCCCGGGACATCAGTGCCTGCATGAAGCTTTTACGGGATGAATACGGCGGCAAGGTGCCGGATGACTTTGACGCGCTGCTTAAGCTTCCCGGCGTGGGACGCAAGAGTGCGAACCTGATCATGGGCGATGTGTTTGGGAAACCGGCCATTGTTACCGATACCCATTGTATTCGCCTTGTGAACCGCATCGGTATTGTGGACGGCATCAAGGAGCCGAAAAAGGTGGAAATGGCGCTTTGGAAGCTTGTACCTGCGCAGGAGGGCAGCGATTTTTGCCACCGTCTTGTATATCATGGCCGGGATGTGTGTACTGCGCGTACAAAGCCTCATTGCGACCGGTGCTGCCTTGAAGATATTTGCAAAAAAGCCGGCGTCTGATGCAGGACAGGCCGGGGCGGCAGGCAAATACAGGGCAGCCGCCCGGCAAGGCATGTAACGGAAAGAGGTGAAGCGACAGCATGAATGAGAAAGTGATACAGAGACGTATCGTAAGAATTACAGTATTGACTATTGTGGTGAGCCTTATGCTTCTTGCGGGGTCTTTTGTGCTGCTGTATTCCATGACAACGGCGGAGCGAAGCTCCTATGAAGCGCAGATGCAGGCTTTTATTAATGAATATAAAATTAATATTGAGCGCCAGTTTGATTCGGATATTGAATCCCTGGAGACGCTGGCCGCTTTTATATCCGACAGTCAGCTCCTTGAAATGGAACATCTGGAGGATGGCATTGACGGGGCCGGGAGCAAGGCGCTGTTTCTTCGGTTTGTCTATTGCGAGAAGGGCAGTGACCGCATGCGTATCAGCCTGTCCAAAAATATGGGCGAGGACTTAACGCTTTCCGATCAGCCGCAGCAGCTTCAGGATATTGTCTATGCGGCCTGGGACGGCGCATATGCGACATCGTACATGTATACCGATACGATCTTAAATGAGCGGGTGATCGCCTATGCAGTGCCGGTCTATAATGACAATGCGGTCGTAGCCTGTCTGGTCGGCGTGAAAGACCTGGGGACTTTTGAAGAGCTGCTCAACAAATCCACATTGTCGCAGATTCATATGGATGTGGACTGGGTGAATCAGAGCGGGGAGTATATCACATGGTCCGACCACAGTATTATCGAATCTCATCTGGATTCAGTATTTAGCAGCGAGTATATTTCCAAGCAGGAGCAGGAACAGATTCGCGCGCACATGGCTGCCGGAGAATTTTATATGTCCGGCTTTGACTATGACGGACAGAGCTATCCGCTGTATTTTCAGCCGCTGGACAGGAATGGCTGGTATCTTGTATGCACAGACCGCACAAGCGCAATCAAAAGCCCGGTATATTTTAAGTTTGTCATTGTCATTATTACTTTTTTTGTGATTATGATCTTAAGCATTTTTTCTATTTTATATGGCTCGCGCTTCCTGCGGCGCAACAACCGCACACTGATCCATCTGGCCTACTACGATCCGCTGACCGGCTGCTATAACATGCCAAGATTTCGTCAGGAGATCGCCGAGCTTTTAAAAAATGATCCGGAATACAGCATTGCAGTGTTAAATATCCGTCATTTCCGTTACATTAATGAGATTTTTGAGCGCAGCCAGGCCGACCGGCTTCTGTGCGGCATTGCCGATATTTTGCGCAGCCGCCTCACTAAAGAGGAGCGTTACTGCCGGTATATGGCCGATGAATTTTATCTTTTGCTGCACAGCACGGATGAGGCCAAGGTAAAGGAACGGGTATTAAAGATCATGGATGAGGCCGGACATATTGCAGGAGCGATCCATAAAAGCTATCCGATCATTTTGTATAGCGGCATCGCCGTCAATGACAGCGGCACAAGCAGCACCGGCAATGCCGGAAGCACCGCGGATACACCGCCGGACATCGGGGAAGAGCTTATGCACAAGGCGGAATTTGCCCTGAAGCACGCCCATGTGGGGCAGGAAAATATGGCGGTCTTTTATGATGAATCCATTCATCAGGCTGACCGCCTGCAAAATGAGATCGAGAGCGATATGAAGCGGGCATTGGATGACGGGGAATTTAAGCTGTATATGCAGCCGAAAAAAAATCTGCATCTTGGCCGTATTACCTCGGCTGAAGCACTTGTGCGCTGGATTCGGGCGGACGGGACGATGATCTATCCGGATCAGTTCATACCTGTTTTTGAGAAAAACGGTTTCTGCGCCCATTTGGACATGTATATGGTAGAGCAGGTCTGCCGGCAGCTCCGTCAGTGGATCGATGCAGGCTATGAGCCGATTACCGTGTCCATTAATCAGAGCAAGCTTTTATTTTACCAGTCCGACTATGTGTCCCGGCTGTGTGAGATCACAGACCGCTACCGTATTCCAAGATCGTATATTATGCTGGAAATTCTTGAGGGACTGGCGGTGCAGAGCATTGAAGAAATCAATAAAAATATTTCCGTGCTCCACGAAAAGGGCTTTAAGCTGTCGCTGGATGATTTTGGCAGCGGATATTCTTCACTGAACCTTTTGTCAGACCTTGAGATCGACGAGGTGAAGCTGGACCGGGGCTTTCTGGCCAAGGATTTAAGCGTAAAGAACCGGAAGCAGCGGATGCTGATGCGCAGCATCATCCATCTTGCGCGGGACCTGAAAATTTCCACAGTTGTCGAGGGCGTGGAAAATGAGACAAATGAAGCCTTTATCTCAGGAATCGGGGCCGATTACGGACAGGGCTATTATTACAGCCGGCCGATTCCCGGAAAGGAATTTGAGGAAAAATATTTAAAACGGCCGGTTATATAATGATGAATTTTTTTCAGACTTTTCTGCCAAACTATAAGAGATCACTGCCGTGTATACTGCGCACTGCCGTGTATGCAGGAACGGCTCAGATGATCCTGAAAGAAAGGGGCGAGAAAAGTAATGAAGCATTTGTTTGTGGAAAAGGTCATTGGCCGGGAGATTATGGATTCCCGGGGAAATCCTACGGTGGAGGCGCAGGTCTGGCTTTTTGGCGGGGTGACGGCCTGCGGCGCGGCGCCAAGCGGGGCATCGACCGGCGCTTTTGAGGCGCTGGAGCTTCGGGACGGAGACCCGCACCGCTTCGGAGGAAAGGGCGTCATGAAAGCGGTAGAAAATATCAATACGGTTATTGACTCTGTATTAAAAGGAATGGATGCCGGAGATATTTATGCGCTGGACCGGGCGATGATCGAAGCTGACGGAACAAAGGATAAGTCAAGGCTTGGCGCCAATGCGGTTCTTGCGGTTTCCATTGCCTGCGCAAGAGCCGCATCGAAGGCGCTGGGCCTTCCGCTGTACCGCTTTCTTGGCGGCCTTTTTGGCAACCGGCTTCCGGTGCCAATGATGAATATTTTAAACGGCGGCGCCCATGCGGCAAACACACTGGATGTTCAGGAGTTTATGATCATGCCTGTGGGAGCCGGGACATTTTCGCAGGGGCTTCAGTGGTGTTGTGAGGTGTTTCACTGCCTGGCGGCGCTGCTAAAGGCCCGCGGGCTGACAACCTCCGTCGGCGATGAGGGCGGCTTTGCACCGGACCTTGGCAGTGATGAGGAAGCAATCAATGTGATTCTTGAAGCGATCACTGCCGCAGGCTATGTGCCGGGAAAAGACATTGTCCTGGCGGTCGACGCCGCGGCAAGCGAGTGGAAGAGCGGCGTTTCAGGGGAATATATCCTGCCAAAGGGCGGGCAGCGATTTTCATCCGGGGAGCTTGTCGGCCACTGGAAGGAGCTGTGTGAAAAATATCCTATTTACTCCATTGAGGACGGGCTTGACGAGGAGGACTGGGAAGGCTGGCAGCTTCTGACCCGGGAGCTTGGCGGCCGTGTGCAGCTTGTAGGGGATGATCTGTTTGTGACCAATACAAAGCGTCTGGAAAAGGGCATTGCTTTAGGCTGCGGCAATTCCATTCTGATCAAGCTGAATCAGATCGGTTCGGTTTCCGAGACGCTTGAGGCAGTCAAGCTGGCGCATCAGGCCGGATATACCGCCATCGCCTCCCACCGCTCCGGCGAAACCGAGGATACGACCATTGCTGATCTGGCGGTTGCCTTAAACACCTGTCAGATCAAGACCGGCGCGCCGAGCCGGAGCGAGCGTGTAGCGAAATATAACCGGCTCCTGCGCATTGAAGAGGAGCTTGGCGACAGCGCCTGCTATCCGGGAGCCAAAGCATTTCCTCAGATCAGGCGGATTTAAAGAAATAATTGTTTGCGCCGGCTCAAAGATACTGATATAATAACTTATTGCATGGGAACGCGGTTTCCTATACAATAACAAAGAGTCCCGCTTTGCGGGACTTCCGTGCCAGGCGCGGCCGTTTGGCGGAAAATTTCCGCTTCAGGCACGCGCCTTTAAAGCGATCAATGAAAAACAGATGCAGGAAAGGAAAATGGTTATGGAACAGACGATGACAAAGAACCCATTGGGGTACGAAAAAATTTCAAGTCTCCTTCGCAGGTTTGCGGTGCCAAGTATTATTGCCATGCTTGTGAGCTCCCTCTACAATATTGTAGACCAGATTTTTATCGGACAGGGTGTCGGGTATCTGGGAAATGCGGCAACAAATGTGTCCTACCCGCTGACGACCATCTGTCTGGCGATCGCTCTTCTGATCGGTATCGGAAGCGCTTCAAATTTTTCGCTGTCCCTTGGCGCCGGAGATAAAGAAAAGGCTGCCAGAGTGACGGGCAATGCCATATGCATGATGTTTGTATTTGGTATTTTATATGCAGTGCTGATCGAAATTTTTCTTGTGCCGATGCTCAATGCCTTTGGCTCCACAGCGGAGGTGCTTCCCTATGCGGAAAGCTACACGCGCATCACAGCGATCGGCATGCCGCTGCTCATTGTCACCAACGCCATGAGCAACCTGGCCAGAGCGGACGGCAGTCCGAAATATTCGATGACCTGTATGCTTATCGGCGCGGTGATCAATACGATCCTGGACCCGATTTTTATTTTTGTATTTCATCTCGGCGTGGCAGGGGCGGCCTGGGCGACGGTCATCGGACAGTTTTTTTCATTTATATTTGCCCTGATGTACATAAAAAAATTCAAATCGATCACGTTAAAAAAAGAACATATAAGGCTTTCCGGCAAGCTCTGCCTGGCTACGGCGACGCTTGGCATGAGCAACAGCTTAAACCAGCTTGCGCTCACCTTTGTGCAGATCGTTATGAATAACTCCCTGACCTACTATGGCGCCCAGTCGGCCTATGGCCAGGAAATTCCTCTGGCTGCCTGCGGAATCGTTATGAAAACCAACGCGATCTTACTGGCGATCATCATCGGTATTTCCCAGGGCTCTCAGCCGATCGTTGGCTTTAACTACGGCGCCCGGCAGTATGATCGGGTGAAGCGCACTTATAAGCTGGCAATTTTATGTAACGTTGCTGTTTCGGCGGTGGGCTTTATTCTGTTTGAGTTTTTCCCGCGACCGATCATTTCCATTTTCGGAACTGGAGATGCCGCTTATTATGAATTTGCTGTGAAATTCATGCGTATCTTTTTATTTATGGTTATTGCCAACGGCGTTCAGCTGATCTCATCCAACTTTTTCTCGGCCATCGGAAAGCCGTTAAAGGGTATGATCCTTTCGCTGACCCGCCAGGTCTTTTTCCTTATCCCGCTGCTGTTTATCCTGCCGCTGTTTTTCGGCATCGACGGGATTATGTTTGCAGGCCCCATTGCCGATGGTATGGCGTTTATCACAACGGTGATTTTGATTACCCTTGAAATGCGTATTATTGGCAGGCTGCAGGCGGCTGCCCTGGAGCAGGCTTCGGCGGCTGTGCCGGAAAAATAATGCGAAACTCTGTGGCGTAGGGCTTAGACGGCGGTATCACCAGCTGTATCGTGCCGCCGCAAAGCTCTGTGATCTGCCGGGCAATGGCCAGTCCAAGCCCGGTACCCTCGCCGCTTGTCCGGGCGCTGCTTCCGGTGACAAAAGGTTGAAAAATAATATCTGCAATAGCTTCGGGGATGCCGCAGCCGTCATCGGCAATGGTCAGGCAGATATGCTGCGGGCCGCGTTCGAGCGTGACAAAAATTGTCGTCCCGGCAGGATTATATTTAAGTGCATTTCTCAAAAGATTTTCAAGAAGCCGGCGCAGCAGCTTCGGGTCGCCCAGGAGCATGACAGGGGTATCTGAAAGCCTGGCGTTTAGCCGGAAGCCGGCATTTTCTATATCGCTGTATGTTTCTGCCAGTGCAGTCTTTACAAATTCCGAAAAGTCAAAGTTTTCCATGGACGGCTTAAAGCCGGGGCGTTCCATACGCACATATTCAAATAAAGTATCGATCAGCCCGGCGGCAAGCACACTGCGCTGGTAGATGGCGGTCAGATATTTTTCTTTTTTATCCTCCGGTATCATATGCTCCAAAAATGCACGGGAATATCCCTGTATGACGGTCAGCGGCGTCTTAAGGTCATGGGAAATATCCGCAATCATCTGCTGACGGTTCTGGTAAAGCTGTTCTTTTTCCTTCTGCACTTTTTCAAGACGTTCGATAAGCCGGGAAAAATTTCGGACTGTTGGCATAAATTCCCTGGGAACCGATGCCGGTTCCACTTCAAAAGGGACATTTGGCCGGTAGCCGGCGATGGCATGATTTAACGGTGCGATAGACTTTCGGATTTTTCGGGTAAATAAAAAGGCTTCGATGATAATAGCGGCAAGAATTACCGGGATCGCCAGAAGCCAGAGACTCCGCCCTTCCGCCAGAACCCGGTCATACGCGGCAGACGACATGCGCGGGGCGGTAAATACAAGTACCCGCGGTTCGCCGTTGCTGTTTTTATATTCATACTTTTCAATCGTCTGATTTTTCTGATAGGTGCCCTGAAGTAAAAGAAATTCTTTTTGAGTCAGTGCTGACCGTTCTGGAAAAAGACCGCCGGAAAGGATATGATAATCTTTATCCAGCGTACAGCTTGCAAGATTGCGTACCATCGCAGAATCTTCGCGGCTTGCTTCATTGAGCGTAACCAGATAACCAGGCTGTCCGTCAGTATCGAATGTTTCAAAAACCGTATAAAAGGTGCCGTCGTAGCTGTTGATGACTGATACGTCAGAGGATGCGATGTGTTGGGATAATTCGTGGTCGGAAGCATAGATCTGACGTCCGTCGTCCGCAAAGACGATAAAGCCGCACTGCTTTAACCGGTGTCCGGGAATCCCGGAAAAGTCGTCGTGCGCCAGCGCGTCCTTATAGGACAGCAGATCGCTGATGGCGGGAAACGCCCGGGTCAGCCGCAGCTGAATAAACGTGCTGAGCGTGATATAAAGAAGCACAAGGATCAGCGAGTAGACAATAAAATGGCGTGTACAGGTCAGAATAAAGCTTTTCTGAAATTTAATCTTTTTTATATTCAATTTTATATCCCAACCCCCTTACTGTTTTAATATACTGCGGCGTGACGGGCTGATCTTCAATCTTTGCGCGGAGATTGGAAATATGGACCATCATCGTATTATCATCGTTTTCATAATATTCCCCGTTGATGCATTCATAAAGCTGGGCTTTTGTAAAAACGCGCTCCGGAGACTGCATCATGCGGGCAATGATTTTTAGCTCAGCGGGCGTGAGCGGGACAATGACGCCGCGCTTTCTTAAAAGAAGCTTTTCCGTATCAAATTCCAGCTCGCCCACACACAGCCGGTGGCTTTTTTGCGGGGCCGGGGCTGAAGCCCCAAGCATATAGGTGCGTCTTAAGATGGCATGAACCTGAGCGGTGACCACAAGAGGATTAAACGGTTTTTTGATGTAGGCGTCTGCGCCAAGATTCAGGCCGAGCACCTCGTCCTCATCCATTGCCCGGGCGGAAATGATGATGATCGGGAAATTAGAAGTTTTCCGGATATTTTTGATCAGCTCATAACCGTTCATTTTCGGCATCATAATGTCGATCAGTGCGATGGAAATCTCCTTTAAGCGGATGATTTCAAGGGCGGCCTCCCCATGAGCCGCGGTGTAAATGTCAAATTTTCCATTATCTAAATAAAGTGTCAAAAGCTCTACAATATCCGGATCGTCCTCAACAATCAAAAGCTTATATTTCACAGACATCCTCCTTCGCATATGTATTTTTATGTTTCCGCTGCGCGGTTTCGTTTCTGTGAGGCAGAACACAGTGTAGGGCATGGCAGCGCCGCACGCCGCAGGAATGCTTTGCCGCCTGTTTGCCGTACAGACCTTTTATAATAATAGTATATAGGAAAATTGTGAAGGCGGCTTTTTCTTTTACCTTAAGAATACTTAAGATTCTTTGACGAAAGTGTTTAAAGTCCGGCCTTTGGCTTAACAAATCTTAATGTCAGATATAGGGAAAATAAAGACAGCCCTGCTATACTGTAAACAAGCTCAGCAACCGCCTGGCAATATAAACGGCGGCCGGATGTTGGAAGAACCTGCCGCCGGTAAAGGAGGAAAGCATGCATAAAAATATTTTAATACTGGATTATCTTGAAACAAGTGCGCAGCGTTATCCTCATAAGGCTGCGGTGATCGATGAAAAGGAAGGCTGTACCTTCCTGGAGCTGATGGAGCAAAGCCAAAGTGCCGGAAGCGCGCTGCTTGGAACGGTGAAGAGCCGGGAGCCGGTGGGCGTATTTATGGAAAAAGGAAAAAATGCCCTGGCCGCATTTTTAGGGATTGTATATGCCGGCGGCTTTTACGGAATGTTAAACCCGAGGCTGACCGATGCGCGGCTGGCCCAGATACTTTCCGTGTTTGACGCATCGGTCATGATTACAGACCGGGAACATTTTTTCAGGGCTAAGGCAATTTTTAAAGGAAAAACGGTTGTACAGATTGAAGACCTCATACAGATTCCAAAAAACCGGGCGGGACTAAAGGCGCGGCGCTGTGCGATGATCGACACAGACCCGCTGTATGCGAATTTTACATCCGGCTCCACCGGCGTTCCAAAAGGCGTAGTAGTGAGCCACCGGTCGGTGATCGATTTTATCGACTGCTTTACGCCGGAATTTGGCATTGAAGCAAAGGATGTGATCGGCAACCAGGCGCCCTTTGACTTTGATGTTTCTGTAAAGGATATATACAGTGCCCTAAAAACCGGGGCGCAGCTCGTCGTTATCCCCACCGCGCTGTTTTCATCGCCGGCCCGGCTGATGGACTTTATATGTGAGCATAAGGTCACAACAATGATCTGGGCCGTATCTGCCCTTTGCCTGTTAAGCACCTTTCACGGACTGGATTATAAGACGCCGGAGCATGTCCGCCGGGTACTTTTTTCCGGCGAGGTGATGCCGCAGAAGCATTTGAATATATGGATGGAGCATCTTCCGGAGGCTGTTTTTGTCAACCTTTACGGACCTACGGAGATTACATGCAACTGTACATATCATGTGATCGACCGTACCCAAAGCTATGACGGGCCGATACCGATTGGGAGACCCTTTGTCAATGAACGTGTATTTTTGCTCGATGAACATGACCGGGAAATATTAAAGCCCGGGCAGACCGGTGAAATCTGTGTGGCGGGAACAGCGCTGGCGCTTGGGTATTATAACGCGCCGGACGAGACAAGCCGGCGGTTTACGCAAAATCCTTTAAATCCCCATTATCCTGAATTAATCTACCGCACAGGCGATCTCGGGTATATGGATGCCGGCGGAGAACTGTATTTTTGCGGCCGGAAGGATTTTCAGATCAAGTACCAGGGACACCGGATTGAGCTGGAGGAGATCGAGCGGGCCGCCTGCCGCATAGACGGCATATGGAGCTGCGTCTGTGTCTTTGATGCAAAAAAGAGCCGTTTGTGGGGCTTTTATACCGGAACACTTTCGCAGTCCGAACTGGCAGGCGCGCTAAGGGAGGTTCTGCCGGACTTTATGCTCCCATCGGTGCTGCGGCGGCTGGAACAGATGCCGCTGACGGCCAATGGAAAGACCGACCGCAGGGCGCTGGAAGCGCTTTTAAATGAGAGCAGACATTCATGAGAGGAGATGAATACGATGAATCAATCTTTGATACAACAGATTACAGATACATACCCGACGCCGGTCTATGTTTTTGACATGTCCGTTCTTCGTCAGCGCATGACGTTTCTTCGGGAGAAGCTTGGAGCAAATATTTCTTTGTGCTATGCCGTCAAGGCCAATACGTTTATTTTAAAGCAGCTTGAGCCATTTGCAGACCGTTTTGAGGTATGCTCTCCGGGAGAGCTGCATATATGCCGGCGGCAAAAGCTTTCAAAGGAAAAGCTGGTCATTTCCGGCGTGTATAAATCGCCGGAGCTCATGGAAATGCTCATCCGGGAGCGCTGGCCGGTATGCGCCTATACGGTGGAATCGGTTCAGCAGTTTGAGCTTTTAAAAACGCTTGCAGCCCGCTACGATGTGCGCATCCCCCTGCTGTTTCGGCTGACGGGCAATAACCAGTTCGGAACCGATGGCAGTGAGATTTTAAAAATGATCTGTGAGAGCGCCGGGAATCACCATATTGATATGCGCGGTATCCAGTATTTTTCCGGGACGCAGAAGCGGTCGCTGAGGCGGCTGGAAAAGGAGCTGGAGCAGACGATGGATTTTATACAGACGGTAAAGGCCCAGTGCGGCATCGACCTGCCGGAGCTGGAGTTTGGCCCGGGGCTTCCGGTCGCTTATTTTAACGGGGACGACCTGGACGAAGACGCATTTCTCCGTGATTTTTCCCGGCTTCTTGAGCGCATAGCCGGCAGAGTGAAGCTGACGCTGGAGCTTGGGCGCAGCATCGCGGCAGCCTGTGGCAGCTATCTGACCCGCGTGGTCGATACGAAAACAAACGGCGGTCAGAATTATGCCATTGTCGACGGCGGTATTCACCAGCTTGTGTATTATGGTCAGTCCATGGCAATGAAGCAGCCATTGATCGAATGCTTTCCAAAACGGGAAAAGGGGACAAAGGAGCACTGGAATCTGTGCGGGTCCCTGTGTACGATCAATGACCTTCTTGTCAAACAGCTTCCGGTAATGGGACTTCAAAAGGGCGATGTGATCCTGTTTAAAAATACCGGCGCCTATGCCATGACGGAAGGGATCGCCCTGTTTTTAAGCCGTGACCTTCCGGCAATCCTGCTGTATCAGGAGGATGGGACGCTAACGTGCGTCCGGGAGGCGCTCGGGACGTACCCGCTAAATACCCCGTGCCTGTAAATGTGAAGAAAATTGTGAAGGAAATCGAATATTTATGCATCAGGGCCGGGGATGCTCCGGCCATAAAGGAGGAAAATATGATGGAAAAATTAATAAAGATTCTTGAGGAAATTCAGCCCGGTATTGATTATCACACCTGTGAGCATCTGATCGATGACCATTATTTAAATTCCCTTGCAATCCTCGCTTTAGTGGCGGAGCTTGAGGAAGCCTATGACATCGTCATCCCGGCAGTGGAAATTGTGCCGGATAACTTTAACTGCGCACAGCAGATGTATGCATTGATTACAAAGCTTCTGGAGGAGGAATGATATGACGTTAAACTCCTATTACTCCATCGCCTACCTGGCTGTGTTTTTGCCTGTGGTGATTGCGGCCTACACGGCCGTCCCCAAAAAAGTGCGCTGGGCCGTACTGCTTGCGGCCAGCGGCTTTTTCTTCTGGTGCATCAGCGGAAAGCTTCTCATCTGGCTGATTGTGTCGGTAATCTCCATACATTATGCCGGCATCTGGCTGAGCCTTTTAAAAGAAGAGCGGGGACGCTGCCTGGCGGAGGCCCCAAAAGGTGAAAAAAGGGCGATACGCCAGCGGTTTCAAAAGAAAATGCTGGCGGTGGCGTCCGGTATGGCCCTGTTTAATATCGGTCTGCTTACGGCGCTTAAATATACGCCTTTTTTCGCCGGAAATATCAATAGTCTTTTATCCGGGCTTGGCATTGAAAAAACGCTGCCGGTTCCGGCGCTGGCGGTGCCTATCGGCATTTCCTTTTATACGCTCCAGGCGGTATCGTATGTGATGGATGTATACCGGGAGAAAATACCGGCGGAGCGCAATCTGTTTCGGCTGGCGCTGTATATGAGCTTCTTTCCGCAGCTCATGGAGGGGCCGATCTGCCGGTACGCTCAGACGGCCCATGTGCTGTGGGCGGGGGAACGTATCCGGTTTGCAAATCTTGTATCTGGCGCGCAGCGCATCATTTTCGGCATGATGAAAAAGCTCGTTATTGCCGACCGGCTCAATCCTTTCATTAAAAATGTATTTTCGGACTACATGTCCTATGACGGCGGCGTGACCGCGCTGGCGGCGGTATTGTATACATGTCAGCTTTATATGGATTTTTCCGGGACAATGGATATTGTTATAGGTACCGGGGAAATATTCGGTGTCCGCCTGCCTGAAAATTTCCGCCAGCCTTTCTTTTCGCGGACGATTTCAGAGTTCTGGCAGCGGTGGCACATCACCCTGGGGACATGGTTTAAGGATTATGTGTTCTTCCCGCTGTCGATGACAAAGCCAATGAAAAATATGACTGCCCGGGCAAGGAAGCGTATTGGAAGCCACTACGGGCCGCTGATTGCCGGGGCCGTATCGCTGGGCGCCGTATGGCTGCTCAACGGTCTGTGGCACGGCGCGGGCTGGCATTATATTTTCTTTGGGCTGTATCATTTTACATGGATACTTGCCGGAAGCCTTATACAGCCTGTGTCCGAAAAGCTGTGCCGGAGGCTTCATATCCGGCGCACCGGCTGTGCCTGGCAGGCCATGCAGATCGTGCGCACGGCAGTGCTTGTGTGTGTCGGCGAGCTGTTTTTCAGGGCCGAAGGCCTGCGCGCCGGGCTTAAAATGTTCTGGAACATGGTCTGCAATTTCAGGCTGGATGCGCTGGCGGACGGAACGCTGTTTCAGATGGGCTTTGACCGCAAGGATGCGCTGATTGTCGGGGCTGCGCTGATTTTTATTTTTGTCAACAGTGTGTTAAAGGAGCGCAGGGTCTGCCCGAGACAGTGGCTTGCCGCGCGGTCTCTGGCAGTGCGCTGGGCGCTTTGCTATGGCCTGATCCTGTTTGTCGTCATTTTCGGCGCTTACGGCGTGGGCTATGTTCCCCTTGATCCGATTTATGCGAATTTCTGATAAGCAGTCGCTTTGCCGGCCAATTTGGCCCGGCCAAAGCATAAATTTTCCGCTGAAGCAGCGGCAGCAGAAGCGGAGGAAACGGATGTTAGGTAAGGGGAAAATTTGCAGCAATGGAAATGGAGGATGCGAATGAATATAAAAAATATACTGAAAAAGACCGCGGCCAGCATTGCCTTTTTAACGGGACTGGCCGTGCTGCTGGCGCTTGTATCCGCATTTTTTCTGCCTAAAAATAATATGAAGGCGTTTGGGATGGAGGAACCGTCAGCTAATGGTATTCTCGGTGAGCGGGCGGATTCCATCGATGTGCTTGTGCTTGGCGACAGCGAATCGTACAGCTCGATCTCGCCGATGCAGATGTGGGGGCAGCAGGGCATTACATCGTATGTGTGCGGGACGCCGGGACAATTTTTATATGAGTCGGAAAATTATCTGCACCAGGCCTTTGAAAATCAGACGCCGAAGGTCGTGATTTTGGAGACAAACGCCATTTACCGGAACTTTACGCCGGAAGCGGCGGTGATGAACCGGGTGGAAAACCTTTTTTCGATTTTTCGCTATCACGACCGGTGGAAGTCGCTGAACTTCGGCGATCTGTCCGGCTCGGTCAATTATACATGGATGGATGATTTTAAAGGCTACCGCTACAATGATGCCGTGGACGGCACCGATGGAAAGGGCTATATGGCATTTTCAGAAAAGTCCGCCGTAATCCGGGAAAGGAACTGGCAGTATGTAGCGGACATGGCACAGTTTTGTCAGGATTACGGAGCCGAATTTTTGCTTGTGAGCACACCGAGTACGGTCAACTGGAATTATGAGCGGCACAACGGGATCGCAGAGCTTGCCGGGGCGTGCGGCGTCCGCTATATCGATATGAATCTTATGAGCGATGTTATACCGATCAACTGGGCGGCCGATACGCGGGATAAGGGCGATCACCTCAACCATGCCGGGGCAGTAAAGGTATCGGCGTGGCTGGGGGCTTATTTAAAAGAAAATTACCGCCTTGAGGATCACCGGAACAACCCGGATTACGAAAAATGGAATGAATCGCTTAAACGCTATCAAAAAGCCGTCAATCCCGGGAGCAGCGCACTCTGAGAATTGACGGTGGCAGGGCTTTGTTTATTGATGCTTTAACGGGGCGGCCTATTCCGGCTCGGACAGCGACCGAAGCAGCCTTGTACGGCAGACAGCAGTCACAGCCAGGGCGCAGCCTGCAAGATAAAATGCCAAAAAGACAGCCGCCCCCAGCCATCCAAAGCCGGTGCGTCCGGTCAGGGTAAGGATAAGACCTGCGGCGATTGCACCGGCTGCGGCCAGGATTCCCTGTTCTAAAAAGAAGGAGAAAAATACCCGGCTTCGGGGCGTTCCAAGCCCGCGCATTATGGCAAGCTCTATCTTCCGGCCGTTGACCATGAGCCAGGATATGATAAATCCCAAAAGTCCCACAGCAGCGCACAGTGGGGGAAGAAGAATCTGGCCAAACGCCATATACCGTTTTAGGCTGCTGACGGTTTCCATAAAGGCTTCGTCATGGATAATAACGGTGGTACGGTTCTGATTTTGAACGCCGACCTGACTGATCTGATTTTGGGCAAGGTAGTTTTTGAAGCTGTCCAGATAACGCGCGGAGTTTAGCGTAAAACGGCAGGTTGTAAAGGTGGATATGCTGTAAAAATAGGCGTCCCGCTCCGCGTGTGAGACAAAATCAGCGGTTGGCCGCTCGCCCTGAGCTAACGGCGCGCTTTTTCCGGTGATCCATTCGGGGTCACACCAGAAATACAGCGGGACATAAATTTCCCCGGCGTGTTCTGAGCCGGCGTAAGCGCCAACGATGGAAAAGGTCAGGGAAACGATGGCTTTTTCGTCGTCCGAGATGTTGCTCAGGCGCGTCGAGATGTCAAAGCAATCCCCAAGCGAGAGGCCATGGCTTTCAAGAAAGCTCTGGCTGACCAGACACGGGTAGGTCTGCCACTGCATAACCGGCGGATCATTGTAGTAATAATAAATACTGTCCAGGACGGAGGTTTGTCCGGATTCTGCCAAAAAGCCCTCATCCCAGCCGTCAAGCCACTGTATTTCAGGGCTGCTCCCATAATAAAAATCCGGAGCAGCCGACAGGTCATTAAGAGCGATGAGCCTGGGCTGATCAGAAATCCAGGTGTTGCGCTGGTCGGTTTGAGCAGCGGTAAAATAGGGCATGTCTGTGGCAAACCAATAGTGCCAGTCCATACTTACGGCAATATTATCAAGGCAGCCGGATTCCCAAAGCAGCCGGGCATTTTGTGCGGAAACCATAAGGTTGGTGGACTGTCTGCCGTTGCTGCTTGTGACCTGTCCAAAAAGGCGGGACGTATCATATAATGCTTCAAGCTGGTGCTCCCAGCCTGAAGAACTGCCAAAAAGTATTCCACGAAGCAGCGTGAGGATCATAGAAACCGCAGGGACAGCCAATGAGCGCCGGCCGCCGCGGCGGGCACTTATTAGGGCAAAGCGCACGGCGCCTTTTCCGGCCGAAGTGGTCTGGCCTTTAGGCACCCGCGCAATCGCTTTGCCTCTTTTGGGTGAGGACTGAGTGTGCATCCGGCGCAAAAAGATCAGACACATGATGAGGGCCAGTACAAAAACGATCAGACCGGCCGCGGCCTTTACCCACAGCGGCAGTACCGTTGGGATTGCCGTTGATTTAACGGCGCCGGCAGACGCGCTGTATCGCAGGTCGACCGAATAGAGGTTTTGTGCCAAAGACTGTGCGGCCTTAAGCAGTCTTTCAAACAGCAGGTTTCCGGCAAGGGTTCCGATGATCACAGCAGCACCGGCAATAACCGCCGCACCGGACAGCAGCCAGAGCCGTATTTTTGAAACCGGCGTGCCAAGAGATGAAAGGATCAGCGCATTTTCCTTCTGACGTCCCACAAACAGAAACGCAAAAAGAAAAAGGACAACAAGGCAGGCACAGATGCAGGCTGCGGCAATGCCCATGGAGGCCGCTTCCATTGCCTTTAACGGCTGGGCTGCCTGGGCATAGCCCTGGTCATAAAGCGTGACGCGCACACCGGAGGGCATGATGGATTCAAGGGCATCTGCGGCCCGCAGAGCAAGCGGATTTTCAAGAACCGCCTGTCCGAGAAGGTCGCCAAAGAGCGGCTCTTTAAAGCCGCCCTCGGCGGAAGATACCCACACACATCCGGTATAATCCCCGGACGGATTGGTGATGCCGGTAACTTTCAGCGTACGGCTGTCGGACGTTTCTGTCAGGTCAAAGCGGTCATTTTCGCTGGAGGTGAGCAGCCTGACCGTGACGGTATCGCCGGGAGAAAGCGCCATCTGTTCGGCTGTCCAGCCATCAAGGACGCACACGCCCGTTTCCCCGGCTTCAGGGAAACGGCCCTGCTCCAGAAAAACAGCCCCCTGTTGGAAGCATTCCATCGCACTTATATGATCGCTGGCTTCCAGGCGGATGTAATTGTTGGCAAGGGCATAGCGGGATGCCTGACTGTAAAACAGACTTTGTTCGATCTGCGGATCAGCTTCGCCGGACACCTCCATATATGGCGGCGTTTCACAGCCATCGTAAAAATCGGTGAGGGCGAGCGTCGTATTTTTTGTGCCTGTGTCCACAGAAACGGTATGAAACACATAAGATTTTCCGGATTCGGCCACAAAGCCGGTGTCTCTGGTCTCGATGACAGCAATCGTTCCTTCTTTGAGGCTATGACCGTGCAAAATACGGTCCAATGAGCCGATATAGGCGTAAAGCTCCTGCCCGGGCACACCGTAAAGTCCGGTGGCAGGGTTATAGTAGCAGAGCACGGCTTCCGATTCGATCGCATTACCATAGCCTGTCAGGTTGACGTTGAAATATTGGCCATCCTCTCCATCTATAAGGAAATAGCGCTCCGGAAGCTGGGAGGCGTCCACAGGCGCCATGGTCACTGCTCCATCCTGGAGTGTGTAGCGGTAAAGCTTACCGTCGATCCGGTAATAACGCGGAACGAAGTAAGGCTCTAAGCCGCTGGCATAATATGTCCGGTCAGTCGTTACGGTATCAATAAGAATACAGTTTTCCGGGATTCTGGAAGGATCATTTGTCCACTCGGTGCCTTCGCGGTACATAGGCGTCAGATCGGAAGAGACAAAAACGTAATAATCTTCGTAGGGGATCGTGCCGGCGGTACGCGTATAGCCATCCATGGCGGCAAAGGTCTGATCCGTCCGTTCCCACAGACGGATGCCCGGAATTTTAAAGATGCTGTCATCATTTAGAGCGGTGGCAGCATCGCGGGCATCGGCGTCGGCCATATCGGCCGCCGGGTAATTCTCACCCATATACTCGATCAGGGCGACGCTGGTGTAATTGTCATCCATGTCAGACAGTGTGCGGGCACTGTAACTCCACATACCAAGCGCAAGTGTCAGTACGGCACAAAGCAGAAGGATCAGTGAAAAAAATAAAACCGTCCGCCCCCGGGCCCGCAGGGCGGAGCGGATGCCGTTGCGCAGGATCATCATTGCAAATCCCCCCTGTGTTCAATGATCATGCCGTCCTGGAGCCTGAGCACCTGATCGGCACGGGCTACGAGTTCGGGGTTGTGGGTGACGATAATGACACAGTAGCCCTTTAAATGGGCCAGGTTTTCAAGAATCGAGAAAATATTTTCACTGTTGGCCGTATCAAGGTTGCCTGTGGGTTCATCCGCCAGCAGTATTTTTGTATCCATCCCAAGCGCCCGGGCGATGGCCGCGCGCTGCTGCTCCCCTCCGGAGAGCATGGCGGGAAAGCGGTTGAAAACGGTCTGAGGGAGATTGACCTGTGCAAGCAGCCCGGCGGCCCGGCTGCGGGCATCCTTTGGAGACATGCCTTTAAGCTCCATCGGGTACATGACATTTTCCGCGATCGTCAGCAGCGGGAACAGGCGGAAGCTCTGGTAGATGACGGCAACCTTTTCCCGGCGGTACTGCTCCAGCTTCATCTGAGCGGTAGAAACGCCATCGCAGAGAATCGTTCCACTGGTGGGCAGATCCAGTCCGGCCATGAGGGATAGAAGGGTCGTCTTGCCGCTGCCCGAGCTTCCGGCAATGGCGTAGACAAGCCCGGTGTCAAAGCTGTGGGAAATCCCTTTAAGCGCTTCGACTTTCTGGTATGGATTCTGATAAGTATAGTGGACATTTTGTAATTCGAGTATAGCCATCCGCATCATCCTTGCTTATATTTATTCTTAAGTTTATTATATATATTTTGCACAAAAAAATCAATTTTAAATGCCATATCATAATCAATATATCTAATCACCTGGACGCATATGGGGAAAAATCTGTGCCGGCGGGGCGGCACTTACCCTGACCGGATGAAATTTGGAAAAATTCTTGACATTAATTCCCGGTTCTGATATGATATATGAGTCGCCGGGGTGTAGCACAGTTTGGTAGTGCGCTTGAATGGGGTTCAAGAGGTCGCAAGTTCGAATCTTGTCACTCCGATGAATGAATAAAGAAGCGGGAGTTCCGATTTTGGAGCTCCCGCTTTTGTTATGCCAGGAGGGCGGCCGCGCCTGCACGGGCGGACATCCGACGGGCAACGATCATCGAGTGGCGACCGCCGCTTGTTTTTCCTGCAAGTCTGTGCTACTATAAATTTATAAAAACAGAACGATTGACATATCAAGACGGACTTATCAATATATCCCGATTTTTACAAGAGAGACGAAGGAAAGGATGCAAAGGTTATGAAATGTCCTTTTTGCCATCAGGAGCTTCCTGATGATTCCAGATTCTGTACCGCATGCGGTAAGAAAATCCCAAGATGTCCGACCTGTGGAAAGGTCATTGAGACGTGGTCACGTTTTTGTACCAATGATGGCTCGCCGCTCCCGGATGAGCTGCTGGCGGATTTTGAAGCGCCGCCGGAGACGCCGGATGACGGCCATTTTCGCATGATGGATCAGAGCCTTTATACGCCGCCGGAGCCGCCGAAGAAAAAAGGGCGCGCCGGACTGATTATTATTCTTATTGCAGCCGCAGTGGTGGCGGCTGCGGCCGTGGCGCTGGGAGTTTTTGTGCTGATCAATCACCGTCTGCCATTTCAGTCAGGCGGCAGCAGGGGAAGTGCCGGAATAAGTGCAAAAGAAACGACGCCATTTGAGCAGATCATGCCGGATTCGCCGGAGACGTCCGCCTCCGGGACAGAGACTCAGCCGGATTCTGCGGAGACGCCCGCCTCTGGGACACAGAACCAGCCAACGCCGCCGGAGACACCGCAATCCGCGCCGGAAACGCAGCCCTCTACACAGGAGACACAGCCGCCTGTTACGATCGAGCATACCTATGAGATTATTGCCGGGGATGTGACCTGGGAGGAAGCAAAGCGTGCCTGTGAAGAACGCGGCGGGCATCTGGCAACGGTCACGTCGCCGGAAGAATATGAGACGGTCAGCGGCCTGGCGTCTCAGCATGATCTGACCTTTTTGTGGCTGGGCGCCTGCCTGGAGTCGGACAGTGACGCGTGGGGCGAGACGGCATGGATTACGGGAGAGCCGTGGTCTTTTGAAAAATGGTATCCCGGTGAGCCAAGTCTGACCGATGCAGATGGGACGAAGGAAAGCTATCTGTGTCTGTGGAATGTCGCTTATGACGGGCAGGATATTGGATGGACGTTTAATGACCAGAGAAATAATATAATCGAAGCAGTGTCGTATGCGCAGGGCCAGATCGGCTATGTATGCGAGTATGAAAACGAGGTATCCCGTTAACCGGGCAGGAGACAGGGGAAATACCTTTCCCCTGTCCGGCCTGCGTACAAATTGGAAAAATCCGCTGCACCAGTGCGCAGCATATTAGAACGTCTGCGTCCCGCTGTCTGTGAGCTGATTTAAAACAACAGCAAGCGCCTCGCCGCTTCTGCTATCCCTGGCCCGGTTGATGAGCTCCTCCTTTTCGGCTTCGGTCATTGGCCCGCTTCGCCGTGTAAAGACATCATCATCAAGAATTGCCAGGGCCATTCCCAGACGAAGCAGCTGATTATACAAATCCATAAAATCACCGTCCTCGGGAACAGAATGTGCAGAAATATTATTTTTATGCAAATTTTCAGGCAAAATGTACAGCGCCGGTGCCGCCTGCACTGGCGCTGCTATTTTGAAACGCTGCTATAACACTGCTATTTTGAAAGAAATTTTTTTAAAACAGAGATGACCTCATCTGCCTCATCAATGGTGTTGTAGCCGTGGATGCCGGTGCGGATAAAACCGCAGCGGTAAGCGCAGGCAATGCGGTTGCTGCGCAGATATTCATAGGCTGCCCGCGTATCGTTTGTCTGAAAGGAGACGATTGTTGAGCGGGAAGCATCGGAGGCCGTGCATAAAGCCAACTGTACAGGAAGCTCGTAAAGCCTGTGGATAAAGTGGCCGCTGACCTGCCATGCCTGTGCATAAATCGCTTCAGGACCGGTCTTTTCCATAAATCCGAGCGCGGCGTTAAGCCCGGCAATGCCCGGTGCATTGGGCAGCCCGGTCTCAAAGCGGGAGGCATCGGGTTTAAGCTTTAGCCGGTAATCGGTGGAATCCACATCCACGGTGACGCTGTCCGCTCCCACAAAGGGTGGCGTCAGTTGGGGAAGAAGCGCTTTTCGTACATAAAGAAAGCCGGTGGCAAAAGGGCCAAGAAGCCATTTGGAGGAAAGGCCCGCCATCATATCAATGGAATATTTTCGGACATCCATCGGAAGGACGCCGAGCGACTGGGCGCAGTCGACAATGAAAAAGGCGCCGTGGTCTTTGCACCACTGGCCGATCGCTGCAAGATCGGCGGCATAGCCGTCGGCAAATTCCACACTGCTGACCGATACGGCCCGGGTCCGTTTATCTGCGTATTTTTCCAGAGCCGCAACGGTCAGACCGCCGCCATCATTGGGAATGATACGGGCCTGAACCTGCTTTGTGCGCTCAAGCAAAAGCCATGGATAAACATTGGAAGAAAATTCCCGGTCACAAAGGATGACATTGTCCCCGGGGGACAATGGGAGGGCGTTAGCCGCGCAGTTGATACCGTAGGCAACATTTTCTGTAAAGGCGATTTCTTCGGGAGCTGCGTGGATCAGGGCGGCCAGCCGTGCGCGGCACTGCGGAAAAATGCGGTCGGCATACTGATAATATTTCATAGGCATAGATTCCCGCAGCTCCATACAGCTGCTCATCGCCTCGGTCACCGCGGGGCTGACCGGGCCCATGGAGGCATTGTCAAAAAAGATGCCCTGCCGGGTTGTTTTAAAAAAAGTCTGCCGGAAGGCTTTGATTGCTGTCATAGACACACTCCTTTATGATTTGCGGCCGCGCCAAAAAAGCGTGCCGGTGCGGTGTGTATGGCGGTGCGGTGCGCCGGAGGGGGCCGCCATGGTTACGGAAACCGTTTTTGGAAGAAGCCGGATGACCGGATAGGCGGCCAGGCGTATACAGATGATGCTTACCGGGATGGTGATGAGATTTTGTATCAGACGGGCCGGAAGCAGTATAACATAAGCCTTTCCGGTGAGCAGCGTCAGCCAGAACGTCTGTAAAAGAATACTTACCAGAATGCTTTCTGTGAGCACGCACAGGGCAATCCGTGCAGTGCCGGCTTTTTTTCGGTAAAGAAACAGACCGTAGAGAACGCCGGTCAGCAGTGCGGAAAGCGTCATAGGCGGAAAATAGCCGTAAGGGCCCATCAGCGCCACTAAAATATCGCCGGCCCCGGCCACAAGCGCGGCCCACACAGGCCCGAAAAGAATACCGGTGATGGCTGTGGGAAGAAAGCCAAAGCCAATATTGGCAATG
>CASFBR010000008.1 GCA_949292795.1 uncultured Eubacteriales bacterium | reverse complement strand
ATACCTGCGCCTGCCGTCACGATCCAGCGCTGCCACAAAGGTGTCCGTTTCATTGGCTTCCAGATAATAAAGCACACCTCCGTCACTGGCTACGCTTTTTCCGCCGCCGTATTTGGCATCGCTTCCCACAGAATTTTGTATCGCCTTATCGTAAAACGGCCATTGCTCCACCGTCCCCTGAACCCGGTCCAGGCACAAAAAGCGCGGGCTTCGGCCGGCCCATTCATAAGTATAGCGCGTAAAAAATAAATGGTCGTTATCTATAAAACACAGATCAGCCAGATCACCGTGCCCCTCATAAATTTTTTCAGGCGCAGTACCGCCCGGATGATAAAGCCACAGGTCTGCATCATGGCGGCACATATCCTCATAGGCTTCCGCGCTGAAGATCACATGCTGGAGGTCCGGTGAAACGGCAACAGATATTACATCCATCAGCGGAGGCGTCAGCCGAATCATCCCATAGGTTCCGGCACCCTTTTTGCCGGTATTGGAAGAGACTTGTCCAAAAGCAGACTGGCGGCCGACGGATACCTCCCCTGAATTATATTTACTCAGGTCCACCAGCATAAGCGCCCGGCGGCGACGGCTTACAAAGCCTTTGCCATTGAACCACCAGGGCAGCTCCGAAGCCACAAAGCAGTCGTCATCATTTTCCATTTGTGTTTCATCATTTATAAGCACTAAAAACAACTCCGGCCCCAGCGGCATCAGCTCCAATACCTTAAAAGGAAATCTCATTTTCAGCCGGGCTTCGCCGCCCTCGGCAGAAATTTCATAGACAGACGTTCCATTTTCCGCAGGCCCATCTTTGGCGGCAAAAAGAACCGTACGCGCATCAAGCCAGCAGGCAAGAGAAATACCTTCCCGCTGTGTGAGAAAATCCCTGTGCCCGGTCTGTATGTCCAACAGCCAAAGACGGCTGTTATAGCCATTTTTCTCTGCATCCGCCACAGTCTCTGTAAAAACAGCCTGCCGGCCATTTCCGTTAATCCGGACATCCGATATAAAATGAAACGCATAAAGATCGCTGATTGTCACCTTTTTCATACTTCTACCTGCCTTTCTGTATCCAGACCGCCCTTCAGATGCTCATCCATCCATGCCACGATCTCTTTCATGCGCCGTATACGCCGTGACGGCCTTCCGGAGCGGGACAGCTCATGATTTTCCCCTTTCATCACGCAAAGCCGCGTCTTACAGCCAACAAGCTTAAGTGCCGCAAACATCTGCATTCCTTCGGCCAGGGGGCACCGGTAATCTTCATCCGAATGGATAAACAACGTGGGCGTTTTACAATTTCCGGCATATTTAAGCGGCGACTGTTCCCACAGCCGCAAAACATCATCAAACGCGCTGGCCCCCATACTCTGTGGCACAAAAAAGCTGCCAATATCTGACATAAATTCCATAGAAATCCAGTTCGTCACACAGCGCATGGAAACGGCCGCTTTAAACCGGTCGGTATGCCCGATTATCCAGTTGGTCATAAAACCGCCGTAGGAGCCCCCCATAACGCCAAGACATCCGGCATCGATCTGCGGATAATGTTTTAGTACACCGTCGGTAAACGCCATAATATCTTCATAATCAATCGTCCCAAAGCGCCCGTCAATGTCGCCAAAGACATTTCCGCGCCCATCGCTGCCGCGGGGATTACAGTAAAATACAAAATAGCCTCTTGCAGCAAGCATCTGCATTTCGTGATGAAAAATACCGCCAAAAACCGTTCTTGGGCCACCGTGTATATTTAAAATCGCAGGGTATGTTTTTTCCGGATCAAAATCCACGGGTTTCATCACAAATCCATGGATCATCGTGCCGTCACGGGAAGGCACCTTTATGTACTCGCGGGCAGCTATCGTATAGCCGTCAAGCGTCTTACTAAAGTTCGTCACCGGACAGCCGTCCACATACAGCTCAGAGAGCCGATCACCGAAAAATCCGCATACTGCCAGATGCTCTCCAGACACATCAAAGCTGTCGCAGGAACCTGTATTGGTCAGATCGCCGGACAGTTCCATATCCCCGGATACATCAAGAGATTTAAGTATACCGGATTCACCGATCGTCGTAAGGAAATAAACCTTTCCATTATTAAAGAGCACAGGATTCCCGCTTCCTGCGCGAACATCTGTACCAACAGTATTTCCGCCGATAGAATAGCCATAGGATCTAACACGCCTTGTGCGATTTGAAGCAAGCTCCGCCTGATAAAAGTCCATATACTGATTTTGTCCGTATCGCGTTCCATCTGTCGCTGCAAATATGACGCTGTCATTTCCGCAAAGCACAGCAGCTCCGATAAACATCTCGCCCGGTGCCATAATTTCCCGGACAGAACCGCTCCTGCAATCATAAAGCCGCATACCCGGTTTCACCGGACGCACATCCGTCCATGAGTAAGAGGTATATAAAATACGGTGATCCATAACATCCATGCCAAGACAATCTTCAAAAGGTTCAGTAATTTTTTCCAGCCTGTTGCCCTGCGGATCATAAATGAAAATGCCCGTCCGGCGCCGGTATGTAAACCCTGCGCCATTAGACCAGAAAGGTACCTCCGTCATCACTTCATAAGCTGTATCCGGCGTTTCTTCCCCAATAAAAATATTTTGCAGGACTGCCAGCTTTCCGTTGTCCAAAGCATACAGCGACCGGGCCCGTCCCGGGGCCGTAAAATAATGCCGGGCATCGCCGCAGACAATGTTCTGGCAAAAATATGACGTTTCATCATCGTCTGCTGTGCGGTCAGAAAAAACAATTTCCTGCGCCCCGGTCCATGCGTATACTCCGATATGACGCCGGAAGGTCAGCGGACGCACCTTGCGGCTGTCCAGATCATAGATGTAAAGATCGCTTCCATAGCCGTTTTCCTCTGGCTGCGGTTGATTCACAATAAAGGCAAGCTTCTTTCCATCTGGTGAAAAGCGGGGCGTACTGGCACACTTATACGTCAAAAATGTATCTATATCGATCTTTTTCAAATTCCTTCCTCCTTCTTATGCATCGGTACAGCCGGCGCATGCCGGCCGGAATTCCTTTTTTAGTATACCATGCTTTGAAAATTTTTTAAACGTTTTCGTCCGCCCTTATACAGCAAAAGCCCGCAATATCCTTCGGACATTATGCCGATTACCGGATATTGCGGGCTGGCAGACGGTGGAATAAAATTTATTTTTTATATCAGGATTTTTAAAACACTGTCCACTAATACTATTTATTAATGGAACAGCACTTGGCCCAAACCAAAAATTCAGCCGCAGGTCCTTTCAAGAATTTCCGCTAACGCGCTGCCGCTGCTTGTATGGCACCGGACAATCTGTGCTTTCGTTCTTTTTGCCTCAGCCACGGCACATCGGGCCATTTTATGTGACACCGTATTTGTAAATAAAATAATCAGATCAGGCGTTCCGATCTGGCTGCCCAACTTTGTGGACATCTGCGTAAAAACTTTCGCTTTACAATGATAGCTCTTGCATATTTTTTTATACTGACATACCATACAGTCATGCCCGCCTACAATCACAATACTCATCTGATCACTTCAGCCTCCTTAAAGGTTTGTCTTCTGGCGAGTTAGTATAAACTAACTTATGTATATACTACCGGATTTTTCTCTGCCCGTCAATAGATATTATTGACAACAAATTCTCAACAAAAACAGCCCGGAGATATTTTTAAGCCTCCGGGCTGTTTTCATATGTTTAAATTTTTTATATGCTTAAATAATAAACAACTCTAACGTGCTGCCGGATTTTAGCTCCGCGCTTATACATCTATCCCCGTCTGGTGTCCGTCAGGCCGGACCTTTCATAACAAATCTTTCATGCTTTTGAGACTGATCGCAAGAGTGGACACATTATGCACCAACGCAGATGTTGTAGGCGGTATAAGCCCGGACACTCCGGCTAAAATCAGCAGCGTGTTAATACCTACAATCTTCCGGTAATTTTTCTGTATACGCTCCATCAAAAGCATGCTAAGCCGTCTTAATGTAACGATTTCAGACAGATCACTGGCAGAAATTGTAATATCGGCAATCTCACGGGCAATCTCTGCTCCATCACTGATCGCAATGCCTACATCGGCTGCTGACAGCGCCGGAGAATCATTAATACCGTCGCCAATCATCATTACTTTTTTGCCAAGCGCCTTTTCCTTTTCCACAAATGCAGCCTTATCCTCCGGCAGCACTTCCGCATAATATTCATCAATGCCCACCTGTCCGGCAATCGCCGCAGCCGTGCGCTCGCTGTCTCCAGTCATCATTACAAGATGTTCACAGCCATATTCCTTCAACTGCCGGATAACCTCAGGCGCTTCGGGCCTTATCGGGTCTTCCACACAGATTACAGCAGCCAGTTCCTTTTCAATCGCCAGAAATAAATAGGAGCAGTCCAAAGGAAGATTCTCAAATACTTCTTTTTCCTGATGAGGAATCTCACAGCCTTCATCTTCAAATACAAAATGGTAGCTGCCAATAATAACCTTTTTATGATCGATAAATGAAGAAATGCCATGGGCAACAATATAGTCAACATGTGTATGCATTTCTTCATGCTCCAGATGCTTTTCCCGTGCTGCATCTACCACTGCCCGGGCCATGGAATGTGGGAAATGTTCTTCAAGGCAGGCGGCCACCCGCAGCATCTCACCGGCATCCCGGCCGCCAAAGGTCACAACAGACCTTACTCTTGGCCGTGCATGAGTCAAGGTCCCGGTTTTATCTAAGACAATCGTATTCGCCTGGGCAACTGCCTCCAGATATTTTCCGCCCTTAACAGTGATATGGTGAGCGCCTGCTTCCCGGATTGCCGAAAGGACAGCGATCGGCACGGCCAGCTTTAAGGCACAGGAAAAATCTACCATAAGCACGGCCAGAGCTTTTGTAACGTTGCGGGTTACAAGTCCTGCCAGTCCCGTACCTAAAAGTGTATAAGGGACAAGGCGGTCCGCCATAAGCATAGCCCGGCTTTCCGCTGCGGATTTTAGCTTCTCAGATGCCTCAATCATAGCAACGATTTTTTCAAAACGGTTGCCGCCCGTCACAGCACGGACTAAAACTATAATTTCACCGGACTCAACAGCCGTACCCGCATAGACATAGCCTCCGGCTTCCTTATGGACAGGCATAGACTCACCGGTCATAGAAGACTGATTAACCATTGCTTCTCCGGCACAAACGACACCATCAAACGGGATCACATTGCCGACATGGACAATAACCTTATCCTCCGGCTGTATTTGGTCTGCCGGCACAAGCATCTCCTGACCGTCCTTCCAACGCCATACATTGCTTATATTTAAAGACATACTCCGTGCCAGATCGCCCACCGATTTTTTATGCGTCCATTCTTCAAGCAATTCTCCGATACCAAGCAAAAACATGATTGAACTGGCAGTTTTAAAGTCACGGCGAACCACAGAAACGCCAATCGCCGCAGCATCCAGCACCGAAACTGTCAGCTTTCTGTTCATGAGTGCCCGCAGGCCATGATAGAGATATTTTACAGATTTTATCAGCGTCCAGGCAATCCTGACTGATTTTGGAAGAAACAGCTTCCGCCCGAAATGGCACAAAACGCTTAAGGTAAGTTTTTCCTTAAACTCCCGTTGAAGTGCCCGTCCGGAGTTGGCCACTGCATTCTCCGGGACATCTGCAGTTTCATAATGAAACATCCGGATCGCCTGAATGACCCCGGAGCGGCATCCCATGTAGGAAATGACCACATCACAGGTACGCTCATAGACCCGGACACAAGTAATATTATCCTGTTTTTCTAAAAAATATTGCAGGATATCCGCCTGGCAGACAGTCATCCGGGGCATGTCCAAATGGACCCGGAGTCTTCCCCTGATTTCATGTTTTATGATAAATTTCACAGTCAGTCACCTCAGGCGCCGGTACATTCATTACCGCAGGTGTCTGCATCATCATAATCTTCCTGGATTCCGGCAATTTCTTCCGCTGCTCTCTCCTCGTTGATCTGCTTTGCTTCCGCTACAATATCTTCCGCATTTTCCTGGATGACCGCTGCAGTCTTCATCACACAGTCTTTAGCCCGCAGTACTGCTGCAGTACAGTTTGTATATACTTTTTTTGCATCCTTGCTGGAAAGAAGTTTAACACCGGCAGTTCCAAACGCTACGCCGCCGACAAATAAACCAAGTCCTTTTAATTTTGAAATATCAAACATTTTACATACCCTCCTACTTGTGTTTGTACCCTGTGTACATGACCATAATCAGCGAAATGATCATCGTCCATGCAAAAAACTTATGGTACTTCATCATTATCACCTCTACTAAAAGCTTTGAACCATTTTCCGGCAATTCATACTATAATTTTGGTTATCGTTAAAGTCAATTCAAATCTGTTTTAACGAGAAATTTTATCGTCTTTTCCCGAACATGCATCGTCCGTTAGCGATCTTTTTCGTACTTACCTCACTTGTTATGCATCCCACACTCACAATGCCTTATAGTAACCGAAACGATTTTCTGGTCGCCGGCATAACCACAGGCGTGCAGTCCTTCCCAGACAACCTTATTCCACATTTTTGCCGAAAGGTGATAGGTCGTATCATCATCCAGAACGACCGTACAGGCATCTTCCATGGTACAGTCTGAAGAAAATGCCACATGGTACATATTTTTCCGGTTGATGGCTCCAATTTCTTCCAGTGCGTTAATCATCCGGTATACCGTTGCCGTACCGATCTTTTTATCAATTTTTGATGCTTTATAAAAAATCTCTTTGCAGCTTGAACATTCATTTTCCAGAATAATATCTAACAGCATCTGCCGCTGTTTTGTCATTCTTCCTCCATGCTCTTTAAGCTTTTCGATGATCTTTTCCTTTTGCATACGGGTTTTTTTTAATTCCTTTACGCCAGGGCAATCCGGAACCGGATGCATTGCTTTTTTTAGCTCCGGCATCATCCTCATCTCCATTTCATACCTGTTTATCTATACAATATATGTTACTTAAGAAGAAGGCCGTCCCGACATATAGCGGAACGGCCTTTTATAATTTTTTTGTTTATTGAACTTTGGCCATTTTCCGTGCACTGACCTTTAATGTACTGCTTTCTTTATATGGTCTGACAAGCAGGTAAATAAATCCAATAATCAGCAGGAAAGCAACAACCGTCCACACGCCAAAAGCTCCGGTCGTAATCAGAGTGCCGATCTGATAAATACAAAGGGATACGACATAAGCCAGAAGCGTCTGATATCCAATGGCAAACCAGAACCATTTAGCACTGTTCATTTCTCTCTTGATTGCGCCCATAGCAGCAAAGCACGGTGCGCACAGCAGATTAAATACAAGGAAGGAATATGCGGCTACCGCTGTCATAGAAGCCTGAAGCGTTCCCCAATATTCGACACCATCTTCCGCCACCTCTGCAAAGCCAAAAATGATACCAAAAGTACCGACAACATTTTCTTTTGCCACAAGACCGGTAATAGCAGCCACAGCAGTCTCCCAGTTTCCCCATCCAAGAGGAACGAAAATCCAGGCAAAAACACTTCCGATTCTCGCAAGGATACTGTGATCCATCTCCATAGCATCCAACATACGGAACTGTCCATCGACCCATCCAAAATAAGTTGTAAACCAGATCACAATCGTCGATAAAAGAATGATCGTTCCGGCTTTCTTAATAAAGGACCAGCCTCTCTCCCACATGCTGCGCAGCACATTGCCCACTGTCGGCATATGGTAAGCTGGAAGCTCCATAACAAACGGCGCCGGATCACCGGCAAACATCTTTGTTTTCTTTAAAATGATTCCCGAACATATGATGGCTGCGATGCCTACAAAATAGGCGCTGGGAGCTACCCACCAGGCTCCGCCAAAAATTGCTCCGGCAATGAGTGCAATAATTGGCATTTTAGCCCCACAGGGGATAAAGGTTGTCGTCATAATGGTCATTTTGCGGTCACGGTCATTTTCGAGCGTACGGGACGCCATAACGCCCGGTATACCGCAGCCGCTTCCAATGAGCATCGGAATAAAGGATTTTCCGGAAAGTCCAAACTTGCGGAAGATACGGTCCATAATAAAAGCGACTCTGGCCATATATCCGCAGGACTCTAAAAATCCAAGGAAAATAAAGAGCACAAGAATCTGCGGTACAAAGCCAAGCACCGCTCCGACGCCGGCGACAACGCCGTCAAGGATCAGTCCCTGCAGCCATGGCGCGCAGTTGATTGCTTCAAGCCCATTGCCAATAATGACCGGAATACCCGGGATTTCAAGCCCGAACAGGCTCCAGCCTTCACCGAATACGCCGTCATTGGCCCAGTCCGTTACCCATGTGCCTACTGTTGTTACTGAAACATAATAGACGATAAACATAACCACAGCAAAAATCGGCAGCGCGGCAAAGCGGTTTGTCACAATACGGTCAATTTTGTCCGATACTGTCAGCTTTTCCTTTGAAGCTTTTGTATAGCATTCATTGATGATCGAGGAAATATACTCATAGCGCTCATTGGTGATAATACTTTCCGTATCATCGTCCATAGCCTTTTCAATATATTTAATCTCATCACTCACATCCGGCATCTGTTTCAGCTGCATGGAAATTTTGTCGTCCTTCTCAAGCAGCTTTATGGCAAAGAAACGCTTTTGCTCCTCCGGGACACTGCTGTCAAGCTTTGCCTCAATGGAATCCAGTACATTCTCAACCTCTGCGCCAAATTTATGTACCGGAGGCGCGGCATTTTTCAGCTTTGCCAGATCAACAGCTTTTTGAGCCGCTTCGCGGATTCCTGTGCCTTTCAGCGCAGAAATTTCCACAACCTCACAGCCAAGCTTCTGCTTAAGCTTGTCAATATAAATTTTGTTGCCGCTCTTTTTCACGACATCCATCATGTTGATTGCCATAACGACCGGTATTCCCAGCTCCATAAGCTGTGTGGACAAATACAGGTTTCGCTCAATATTTGTGCCGTCAACAATATTTAAAATGGCATCCGGACGCTCATTAATAAGATAATTTCTGGCTACCACTTCCTCAAGCGTATATGGAGAAAGTGAATAAATACCCGGAAGGTCCATAATCGTCACATCTTTATGGCCTTTAAGCCGCCCTTCCTTCTTTTCCACAGTAACGCCGGGCCAGTTGCCCACAAACTGATTTGAACCGGTCAGCGCATTAAACAATGTGGTCTTACCGCTGTTGGGATTTCCCGCTAACGCAATCTTCATCGACTCTCATACTCCTTTTCTGCCACAGGCAATTTTATATCACGGATATGCCGCGCTATATACGGCATGATCGCATATAAATTCAGAAAAATATATACTTTATGCGGTCTTTCTACTTTATACGGTCTTTCCGCGTTTAAATATGAATCTGATTCATTAGTTAAAACTAACCTATCTGCAAAGTAAATCCGCTTTTAAAGGCTGATCTACCTTGCACGGCTCATTCCACCTGGATCATCTCGGCATCCGCCTTACGCACGGATAATTCATAGCCGCGGACCGTAATTTCAACGGGGTCTCCAAGCGGCGCAACCTTGCGCACGAAAATTTCCACTCCTTTGGTAATACCCATATCCATGATCCTTCTTTTCACCGGCCCCTCACCGGTCAGCTTTGTCACCCTGACGGTTCTGCCGCACGGCACCTGTTTTAATGTCATCATCTTAGCACCTCTTATCCTACCATAATTTTATTAGCCATATCTTTACCGATCGCCACCCGTGTGTCCTTGACATTCACGATCAGATTGCCTCCGATCTCAGAAATCACCGTAACGATCGCTCCGACTACAAATCCAAGATTTTCCAGGAACCGGCGGGTTTCTTCCCGGCCGCCCACGCGCTGTATAACGCTTTCCTTTCCAATCCCTACCATTGTCAAAGGCATATCTCTCATCTTCTTTCTGAAAAATACATTATTTTATGCATCCGCGATATGTTCTCTGCCAATCGCTCTGTCTAAAACGAAATGGATGACAGTTTAAATGGAATTGATTGTCATTCTCATATCGTTTTTACAATAGTTAGTATATTCTAACCAACAGATAATGTCAATACTTCTTATCGATATTTTTTATCAACAACAGGCTCCTATCCCCACCAGTCCGGCAATAGTGTTTTTAGCTGTACGGTCTTTTTTGTATTTATATCGCAAAGAATTTCGATTTGCCCGGCAGCTTCATCGAGCTGCATCATCATCTCACGGCAGGCGCCGCATGGCATCCCCGGTTTTTTGTCCGGCATCACCGCCACAAGCCTTTCGATCTGATGCTCGCCATTGGTAATCATATTGGCAATGGCGTTTCTCTCTGCGCACAT
>CASFBR010000007.1 GCA_949292795.1 uncultured Eubacteriales bacterium | reverse complement strand
ATGTAAAAATCCGTTTTGCGCTTCCTTCATGCAGGCATACTCTACGGCGCCGCCGCCGATTGTGCCAAGCGCTGTTCCATCTTCAAATACGGCCATTCTTGCGCCGCCTCCGCCGGGTGTGGAGCCTGTACTGGAAATAATACTCACAAGGACAAACGATCGTCCCGCATCCAGCACCTGCGCAAGCTGTTTAAACAAGCGTTCGATATTTACCGCCTCCTTCCGGCCAATTTCTCTGCTTTTTATATCATAAATTATTATCTGCTATTTTTCAACTGATAATTAGTATTTACGAACGCATATTGCGTCTTATGCGCTTATGGATTAAAACTTGTGCTGACAGCCAAGCACCATGACGGATTTTGCCTGTGGCCTTCCAAATATACAGAGCATAGTGTTAAAAACAGCCCATTTGACGGCGATGTTGTTGCCCTGGCCGCCGAAGCGTGCCGCCGCGGCGGAATTAAATTCGGCTTTTACCTGTCTCCATGGGACCGCAATTCTTCACTTTATGGCACGCCGGCCTACAATGATTATTTCTGCAATCAGCTCACAGAGCTGCTTACCGGCTATGGAGATATTTTTTATGTATGGTTTGATAACGCCTGCCTTAACTTAAACATTCCTCCGGACCGTCAGGGGCGTATCGATCCACGGGATGTCCGGCGGCTGGAAGAATTTGGACAGCTTATACAGCAGCATTTTGGTCATGAAATACAAACCGTGCAGCAAAGACTTCCCGGAGGAAGCTCCTCTCAGCCGGAATATCAGCTCACCATACAGGAACCGGGAAAGGACTGCCGCTATATTGTACTCATGGAGGACCTCGCCTTCGGACAGCGGGTTGAAAGCTTTTGCATCACCGGACAGTTTCCCGGCGGTGAACAATATCCGCTGTATCAGGGAACGACCATCGGGCACAAAAAAATATGTCCCCTTCACGATCCTTTTGCTGACCAGAATCCGCTCATTGCGTCCTCCGGGACATCCCCGCAGCAGTTTCGCATAAAAATCCGTTCTGCCCGGGGTGAAGTTCATTTAAAAAATATCCAGGTTTTTTGACAGCGAAAAACTCTATGCAAATGGATGTTAATCAGCCATTCGCATAGAGTTTTTATTTAGGAATCGTAAATTATTTAATATAGCTGTGACGTTCCTGTAAGGACATCACACCAACCTTCTTCTCGCTCTTTACCGTAAGAATACCGTTGGCTGTGGCCAGAGCTGCTGCCATGGTCGTCATATAAGGCACCTTGCTCTTGATGCAGGCTTTACGCACATAGCTGTCATCCTGGCCGGCATCATTGCCTTTCGGTGTATTTACAACAATGTTCACCTGCTTGTTGGTGATCAGATCGTAAACATTCGGACGGCCTTCGGAAATCTTGTTGACCCGCTCGGCCTCGATGCCATACTTCTCCAGGTATTCCTGTGTATGCTTCGTGGACACGATTCTGAAACCGGCTTCCTTGAACTTTCTTGCAACCGCAAGAACATCGTTCTTATCCCGGTTGCTGACGCTGATAAGTACTGTGCCCTCCAGCGGCAGGCAGGTCTGCGTTGCTTCCTGAGCCTTATAGAAAGCCTCGCCGACATTATCCGCAAGACCGAGCACCTCACCTGTGGAACGCATTTCAGGTCCTAACAGCGGGTCTACCTCAGGGAACATATTAAATGGGAATACAGCTTCCTTCACACCATAGTGCGGAATCGTCTTTTCCTTAAGGTCCTTTAACGGTGACGGCTTTCCGGTAAATTCCATCGTAATAATCTCAGTTGCCAGCGGAACCATGGAAATGTTGCATACCTTGGAAACAAGCGGCACGGTACGGGAAGCTCTCGGATTGGCCTCAAGCACATAAACCCTGCCATTCTCAATGGCATACTGCATATTCATAAGGCCGCGGACATTCATCTCCACAGCGATCTTCTTTGTGTATTCCTTAATGGTCTTTAAATTCTCCTCAGAAATATTCTGAGAAGGAATGATACATGCAGAGTCACCGGAGTGTACGCCTGCAAGCTCAATATGCTCCATCACAGCGGGAACGAAGGCCTGCGTACCATCGCTGATGGCATCGGCTTCACACTCGGTTGCGTGCTGGAGGAAACGGTCAATGAGGATCGGGCGATCCGGAGTGACACCGACCGCTGCGGCCATATACGACTTCATGCTTTCGGGATCATAAACAACTTCCATGCCCCGTCCGCCGAGAACGTAGGATGGGCGTACCATCACCGGATAACCGATCTTATCTGCAATCTCAAGGGCATCCTCTACGGTAACTGCCATACCAGATTCCGGCATCGGTATCTCAAGCTTATCCATCATCGCGCGGAAATGATCTCTGTCCTCTGCCAGGTCGATCACTGCCGGGGATGTGCCAAGAATCCTGACACCGTTCTTTTCCAGCTGAGCAGCCAGGTTCAGCGGCGTCTGTCCGCCAAACTGCGCGATCACGCCCAGCGGCTTTTCTTTCTTATAAATGCTTAAAACATCCTCAAGGGTCAGCGGTTCAAAATACAGCTTATCGGAAGTATCATAGTCGGTCGATACTGTCTCGGGATTACAGTTGACAATGATCGTCTCAAAGCCGGCCTTCTTTAAAGCAAGGGCACAATGAACACAGCAGTAGTCGAACTCGATACCCTGACCGATACGGTTGGGGCCGCCGCCAAGAATCATGATCTTATTCTTATTCTCACTTGCCGGGCTTTCATCCTTTACATGATAAGTGGAGTAGTAATAATTCTTATCCTGTGTGCCGCTGACATGGACACCTTCCCATGCTTCTTCAACGCCTTCGGCGATGCGGGCATTGCGGATGTCATCCTCAGGCACCTCTAAAATCTGGCTTAAATACTTATCGGAAAAGCCGTCAAGCTTTGCCTGGCGGAGCACGCCCGGAGCCGGAACATGGCCTTTATCACGCAGCAGCATCTCTTCTTCGTCAACAAGCTCCTTCATCTGCTCGATAAAATAGTGCTTGATCTTGGTCAGCTCATAAAGCTCGTCCACCGTAGCGCCTTTTCTGAGTGCTTCGTACATGATAAACTGACGCTGGCTTGAAGGATAATAAAGCAGCTTTAACAGCTCATCCTTTGTCTTTTCATGGAAATCCTTAGCAAAGCCCAGACCGTACTGGCCATTTTCAAGGCTGCGGATCGCCTTCTGGAATGCTTCCTTATAAGTCTTTCCGATACTCATGACTTCGCCCACAGCGCGCATCTGAGTGCCGAGCTTATCTTCCACGCCCTTAAACTTTTCAAATGCCCAGCGGGCAAACTTGATCACGATATAATCGCCGTCCGGAACATATTTATCCAGTGTGCCGTACTTTCCGCATGGGATTTCATCCAGAGTCATGCCGCTGGCGAGCATGGCGGACACTAAAGCGATGGGGAAGCCTGTGGCCTTGGAAGCAAGTGCGGAGGAACGGGATGTTCTCGGATTGATCTCAATGACGATAATACGTCCGTTTTCAGGATTACGGGCAAACTGAACGTTCGTTCCGCCGATAACCTGAACCTCATTAACGATCTTATATGCCTGACGCTGAAGCTCCTTCTGCGCATCCTCAGGGATCGTCAGCATCGGCGCCGAACAGAAGGAATCGCCGGTATGCACGCCCAGCGGGTCAATATTTTCAATAAAGCAGACCGTAATCATATTGCCCTTGGCGTCACGGACAACCTCAAGCTCAAGCTCTTCCCAGCCAAGCACCGATTCTTCCACGAGCACCTGTCCTACAAGGCTGGCAGAAAGTCCGCGGGCACAAACCGTCTTTAATTCTTCAACATTATATACAAGGCCGCCGCCGGCGCCGCCCATGGTGTATGCCGGACGCAGAACGACCGGATAACCGAGCTTATCGGCAATCGCAAGTGCCTCGTCCACACTGTAAGCAACCTCGCTTCTGGCCATCTCAATGCCAAGGTGTTCCATCGTCTTTTTAAATTCGATGCGGTCCTCACCGCGCTCAATGGCATCGATCTGAACACCGATGACCTTCACATTATATTTATCCAGAATCCCCTGCGCAGCAAGTTCGGAGCACAGGTTTAAGCCGGACTGTCCGCCGAGGTTTGGCAGAATGGCATCCGGTCTTTCCTTCTCAATGATCTGCTCCAAACGATGGACATTCAGGGGTTCGATATAAGTCACGTCAGCGATCCCCGGATCTGTCATAATCGTTGCAGGATTGGAATTGACCAGAACGATCTCATAGCCAAGCTGGCGCAGAGCCTTGCAGGCCTGAGTACCGGAATAGTCAAACTCGCAGGCCTGGCCGATGATAATCGGGCCGGAGCCAATAATCAATACTTTGTGAATATCATTTCTCTTTCCCATAGTTTCCTCCCGTTTCGCTTATTTTTTTCAACTGACAGTATACTACATTTAGAGCCAACAATAAATACAAAATTGTCATTCCATTGATTATTCTACCATTTTATGACAAGAATGTTAAGTTTATTCGACATAATATGTGCGATTTATCCAAAGTATGTGTTATATGTGGTATATCAGAAGCTTCGTATCCGGTCCGAGCTGTCATCCACAGTTTTTTCAATGGCCCGGATCACTACATAATAGCCAAACCGGTCATTTACCTTCACATAAACACGGTCGCCGGCCTTATGTCCCATGACAGCCTTTCCGATGGGCGATTCATTGCTGATACGTCCCTCCAGGGAATTTTCCCGGATAGTCGTAACGATCTTGTAGGTTTCTTCCTCGCCCTCATCCTCGAAAAACAGCGTCACCGTATTATTAAGCCCGACCTCATCCTCACGGGAATCATCGGAAATGACCTGAGCTGTGCGTATCATCCGCTCCAGATAACGGATACGGCTCTCATTTTTATTTTTATCCTTTTTTGCCGCATAGTATTCAAAATTCTCGCTGAGATCGCCCTGCTCCCGGGCTTCCTTAACCGCCGCAATGGCGTCTTTGCGTACAACGAGCTTGCGGTACTCGATCTCCTCCTTTAAACGGCGGATGTCATTCTCCGTCAATTTGTCATGCATTTATACTCACTCCAGTCATTATTCGTCACAATTTATCCGCCGGCCTGCGGATATAAAGCACTTTACCGCAGCCGGTATTTTTCTGCACATGCATTTTACCGCATATCCATTTCGCCGGCCTGTCACGGAAGGATGTGGCCTGCTGCCAGATACAGCCGGTACCATTCCTCACGCTCAAGGGCAATGTCCGCGCCATGGCAGATCACTGCCAGACGGTCTTTGTTCATACTGCCGGAAATCAGCTGCATATGCGCCGGATGCCGCAATATCCATGCACTTGCAATGGCCGTCACGTCCGTCTCGTACTTTTCGGCCAGCTCTTCAAGCACCTCGTTAAGCTTTAAGTATTTGGGGCTTCCGATAAATACGCCTTCAAACATGCCGTACTGGAACGGGGACCATGTCTGTATCGTAATGTCATTGAGCCGGCAAAAATCCAGTACCCCGCCGTCGCGCACCACAGCGCCGTCGGTCGTCATATTCACCTCCATGCCCACGCTTACCATACCGGCATGAGCCAGCCCGAACTGAAGCTGATCCACAACAATCTCCTGCTGCACGTATTTCTTCAAAAGCTGTATTTGTAACGGGCTGTGGTTGGAAACGCCAAAATGGCGGACCTTGCCCGCTGCCTCTAAGGTGTCAAAGGCCTCCGCTACCTCCTCCGGTTCCATGAGGGCGTCCGGGCGGTGAAGCACAAGCACATCCAGATAATCGGTGCCCAGCCGTTTTAAAATACCGTCCACGCTTTTAAGAATATAGTCTTTGGAAAAATCATACATTTTCCC
>CASFBR010000006.1 GCA_949292795.1 uncultured Eubacteriales bacterium | reverse complement strand
GAGCCGGATTTTGTGGAGGTAATGCGCTCCTGCAGAGCGCCCATTTCTGTCTGGAGCGTCGGCTGGTAGCCTACGGCGCTTGGAATCCGCCCCAAAAGCGCGGACACTTCCGAGCCGGCCTGGGTAAACCGGAAAATATTGTCAATAAACAAAAGCACATCCTGACCGCTGTGGTCACGGAAATATTCTGCCATCGTAAGCCCGGTAAGCGCTACCCGCATACGGGCGCCCGGCGGCTCATTCATCTGCCCGAAAACCATCGTCGTTTTTTGTATAACCCCGGATTCGGTCATTTCGTAATATAGGTCATTGCCTTCCCGGGTACGCTCACCCACACCGGTAAATACCGAATAGCCGCCATGCTCTGTGGCGATATTGCGGATCAGTTCCTGAATAAGCACCGTTTTTCCGACTCCCGCACCGCCAAACAATCCGATCTTGCCGCCCTTCTGATAGGGACACAGCAGATCGATCACCTTGATTCCGGTTTCTAAAATCTCCTTCTGATCCGAAAGTTCATTAAATGCCGGTGGCCGGCGGTGGATCGGAAGCCTATGTGCCGCCTTTGGCGCCGGCTTCTGATCGATCGGTTCCCCAAGAACGTTAAAAATGCGCCCAAGCGTTTCCTCCCCAACAGGTACTGTAATGGGTGCTCCGGTACCGCAAGCCTTCATCCCCCGCACAAGTCCGTCGGTCGGCCCCATGGCAATGCAGCGCACGGTATCGTCGCCAAGGTGCTGCGCAGCCTCCGCCACAAGCGTGTTTCCGTCCTTTCGGAAAATTTCAATAGCATCATTGATTTTTGGCAATTTTCCTTCGGGAAACCGGATGTCCAGCACGGCCCCGATAATCTGTGTCACCTTGCCTGTACTTGCTTCTGCCGTCATCCCTGTGCTTCACTCCTTCAAAATCAATATTAAAGCTTTGTGTGCCGACATGCTCATCCTTCAACGCATGAGCGGCTGAATTTGAAAATACGCGTGCCACTGCACAAGCGTTAAGACAGCGCTTCACTGCCGGAGACAATTTCTGTAATTTCCTGTGTGATTGCCCCCTGGCGCGCTCTGTTATAGCTTTGGGTCAGCCGCCCGATCATTTCCTCTGCATTTTCCGAAGCCTGATCCATAGCGGTCATCCGCGCACCATTTTCCGCGGCAGCAGCGTCCATAAGCGCGCCATAGATCATGCTGTAAATATACTGCGGGATCACACGCTCCAATACATGTTCGGCATCAGGTTCATAATTCATCAGCAGCCCGTCTGTATCCGGCCCGTCCGGCACTTCCTGCGCAGCCACCGGCAGCAGCTGTATCCGCCGCGCCTCCTGCACTAATGTATTTTTAAAGGCGGTATACACCAGCTCGACAGCTCCCGCTTTTCCTTCTGAAAAGGACTGAAGAACCGTGTGCCCGATCATTTTTGCTGCTTCATAGGACGGCGCATCCATAACATCGGAAAAATCCGCCTCGACTGCATAGCCGTAAGCCCTGAGCATTTCCCGTCCCTTGCTCCCCACCGTATACAACAGGACGTTCTCCGGCAAAGCCGGCATCCCGATCACCTGATGGACCACATTATAATTATAGCCTCCGGCAAGGCCGCGATTAGAAGAAATCACGATCACTGCCCTGTTATCCGACCTTCCGCCGGTAAGGAACGGATGTGTTTCCCCCTGCGTTCTCGACAAAATCGAGCGAATCGTGGCATACATTTTATCAAAATACGGCTGTATTTTCCGGGCATTGTCCTTCGTTTTCTGAAGCTTGACCGTGGAAACGAGCTTCATGGCCCGGGTAATCTGAGAAATATTCTCAATCGTTACCCTGCGCCGCTTAATTTCCCTTATGGAAGCCAACGTCATCCCTCCCTTCGGCCAGCCTCAAACTGCTCTGCCGCCGTTTTCAGCATTTCCTCCGTCTCGTCCCCGAGCCTTTTCGTATTGCGGATTTCATCTAAAAGCTGCGGATATTTCGTATCAAGAAAATCCAGGAAGCCTTTCTCAAATTCCATAATACGTTCTGCGGGAATCTCCTTAAGCAGCCTCTTAACGGCCAGGTAGATCACGGCGACCTGCTTCTCCACAGGCATCGGCGCATACTGCTCCTGCTTTAAAATCTGCAAAATACGTTCCCCCACAGCTAACTGCTCCCGGGTAGCTGCATCGAGCTCTGAGCCGAACTGAACAAACGCCGATAATTCCCTGTACTGCGCCAGCTCCACACGAATGGTCCCGGCAATCTTTTTCATCGCCGGAAGCTGTGCTGCACCGCCGACTCTCGACACCGAGAGCCCGGCATTGATCGCAGGTCTTAAGCCGGCATTAAACATTTCTGTCTCCAGATAAATCTGTCCGTCTGTAATGGAAATCACGTTAGTGGGAATATATGCGGACACATCGCCGGCCTGCGTCTCAATAATCGGGAGCGCGGTCAGCGATCCCCCGCCCAATGCATCCGACAGGCGGGCCGCCCGCTCCAAAAGCCTCGAGTGAAGATAAAACACATCCCCCGGATAAGCTTCTCTTCCCGGAGGGCGCCGCAGCAAAAGCGACAGTGTGCGGTAAGCCGCCGCGTGTTTGGACAGATCGTCATAAACAATGAGCACATCTTTCCCCTGTTCCATCCAGGCCTCGCCCATGGCACAGCCGGCATATGGCGCAATATACTGCAAAGGCGCCGGTTCCGATGCCGGTGCAAAAACAACGACCGTATAATCCATTGCTCCAAAAGCTTCCAGCGTATGAACGATCGAAGCCACTGTGGATGCTTTCTGCCCGATGGCAACATAAATACAAAGAACGTTCTGATCCTTCTGATTGATGATCGTATCGATGGCAATCGCAGTTTTTCCGGTCTGCCGGTCACCGATGATCAGCTCCCGCTGCCCCCGTCCAATGGGAACCATGGCATCAATGGCCTTAATCCCCGTCTGAAGCGGTGTATCGACCGATTTTCTGTCAATCACGCCGGGAGCGATACGCTCGATCGGGCGAAATTGATCAGCATCCACCGGCCCTTTGCCGTCCTGCGGCTGCCCAAGCGCATTGACAACCCGTCCTAAGAGCGCGTCTCCGACCGGCACCTGTGCAACCTGTCCGGTAGACCGTACAAGATCGCCCTCACTGATATTTGAAGCGTCTCCGAGCAAAACTGCTCCGATATTATCTTCCTCAAGATTCAGCACCATGCCGTAAAGATCGCCTGGAAAGCTCAGCAGTTCCCCCTGCATCGCTTTATTAAGACCATGAATCCGGGCAATTCCATCCGCCACCTGTACAACTGTACCCACATCAGAGACTTCCATATGGGCTTTATACTGCCGGATCTGAGCTTTAATCACAGAGCTTATTTCCTCAGGTCTTAAATTCATCGTATACGGCACCTTCCTTCCAAAACATCTATTTTCAATATACCGGCACTGCGGCGGCAGGCTGATACAACGGGCTGCTGCAACAAACTGATGCAGCAAGCTGCGGCAAACTACTACACCGAGCTGATACAACAGGCCGCTGCAAGCTGCGGCAACAAGCTAATACATCAGGCCGCTGCAAGCTACTGCAACGAGCTGATACATCAGGCCGCTGCAAGCTGCTGCACCGGGCCGCTACAACAAACTGCGCGAAAGCAGCTCCAGCTTTCGGCGGATGCTATTGTCTGCAATGCGGTCACCAATACGGATGATCATACCGCCAATAATCTCCGGATCAATCTGATAATGAATCTCAAGGCTATCATACGGTGTAATCTCCAGAAGTCTTTGCAAAACTGCCTTCTGAGACGCCGTATCTAATGCCTGAGCGGTCGTCACAACGGCCGTTTCCCGATGCCGGTATGCCCGGACAAGCAGCCGGAACCGTTCAAAAATCTTAAGAATAAAGCTCTGCCGTCCTGCCCGTACGAGCACAGTAAGAAAGCCCGTCAGCGCATCATCAAAACGGCCGCCAAAGCACTCTGCGATGACCTTAAGCTTTTCTTCCTTTGCAATTTCCGGCGCTGTTAAAAGGCTGAGAAATTCGGGATTTTCATCAAGCAGCTCCACAAATATTTTCACCTGCTCATCCATCGCATCCACCTGACCACGCTCTGCACACAGATCAAATAATGCCTGGCTATATACATTTTCTACTAACCTTGCCATGTTATCTCACCCATGCCCTTTAATGTTTCCGTGATCGTCTCGTTAAGCGCCTGGCCGTCCATGCTATCTGCGATCAGCTTCGCCGCCGCAGACGCCGCCAGAACGACCATTTCCCTGCGGGCCTCATCCTTAAGCTTCATCTGTACAAGCTCTGCCTCCCGGTCCGCCCGCTGTGCAATCACTTCAGCCTGTATCTGCGCAGCTTCGATCATACGCGCTGCGCGTGCCTGCGCCTGTTCTTCTGCCGCTGCCATCAGATATTCCCGCTCCGTATCAAACTGCTCAAGCTTTTGTGCATACACAGCGGCTTCCTGTATGGCAGCCTCCCGGTGCTGCTTTGCTCCGGACAAGTCATCCGCAATCCCCTGTCTGCGCGCCTGAAGCTTGGCTTCAGCTCTCGGCCAGAGAAAATATCCGATTGCGAAGCAAAGAATGAACAGATTTAATCCACTGATGACAAGCTCTTCCATACGTCACCATCCTTTTTAACATTTCCATCCATTCCGGAAGGCCCGTCTGCTCCGGAGGCGTACTCGGTTTCCACAGGCTCGCTTTCCGCGTGCTCGGTTTCCAGATGTAGCCGTGCTGTTAAATCCATATCTGCCATATACTTTTTGCAGGCATCGGCCACATAGCCAGCCGCATTCTCCGGATGCTTCACCGTTATAAACTGCGACGCCATAAGCACAGCCAAAACCTCGGCCTGCCGCATGATCGCCTCCTGCGCCTGCATTTTCTCCCGGCTGACCGCCTTTTTTTCCGCTTCCATGCGCAACCGTGCCTGCTCCCGCGCATTGTTTAAAATATTTTCCTGCTGCACAAAGGCCTCCCGGCGCTTTGTTGTCAGCAGTATCTGAATCTCACGGTCAACGTCTTTTAATTTTTCTTCATATGCCATGCGAAGCGACTGCGCCTGTTCCTGTGCTTTTCTTGTCTCTTCTGCCATCTCATCCAGAGCTTCCCTTCGTTTTTCAAGAAACGACCGGACCGGATTAAAAAACAGCACGGACATGATGGCAAATAAGACCATAATAAAAACAAGCATCACAAGCACATCAAAAAGAAGCTGAGCATCCAGGCCAAAAAGCCTTCCATCCATAAGCCTATGCCTCCCTTCCCCACAGCCTGTAATCTGTGCCAGGCCGCTGCGCTTCACATATTATAGTTTTCCATAAAGGGGATTGGCAAACAGGAGGATCAGCGCGATCACAAGTCCGTAAATTCCTGTTGTTTCTGCCACAGCCTGACCAAGAAGCATTGTTGACATAATATCGCCTTTTGCTCCCGGATTACGGCCAACTGCCGCAGCGCCATGTCCCGCGGCAATACCCTGACCGATACCCGGTCCAACACCCGCGATCATCGCCAGCCCTGCACCAATCGCTGAACATGCCAGTACTAAGCCTTCGTTTGTAATCATAAAATCATCCTCCTTTACCTGACCGGATTGCCGCACAGCTTTAAAAATATATCAAAGCTCACGCCGGCAGCCGGTCGTTAATAAATACCATGCTAAGCATGCAAAAAACATACGCCTGAAGCGTCCCTGCAAACAAATCCAGATAGATGTGCAAAAATACCGGGATTCCGACCGTCAGCAGCCGCGGCATCAGCCCGTAAAACAATGCCATCATCACTGTACCGCCCATAATATTGCCAAACAGACGAAGTGACAAGGATACCGGCGGAGCCAGCTCTCCGATCACATTCACCGGCAGCAAAACCGGAACCGGCTGGGTCAGGTTCTTGAAATATCCGGGAATGCCATTGGTGCGAAACGCCTGAAACTGGATCACCGCAAAGGTCATCAGCGCCAGTATCAGTGTCGTGCCAAAATCCGCAGTAGGCGGCCTGAGCCCAAAAAGTCCGGAAATATTCGAGACAAACAAAAACATGAAAATCGTCAGAATATAATTGGCATATTTGCGCCAATGGCGAAACATATTCGCCTGCACAAACCGGTCCATCGTCTGCACATAAAATTCCGCCAGATTTTGAAAACCTCCGGGAACCATTGAAGCGCGGGCCATCTTCCGCCGCACGGCAAGCCCCACAATCGTGAGAAACAGACAGACAATCACCATACAGACATGTGTTGTTGTAATAGATACCGTCTGCCCGAAAAAGGACAGTTCAAAATAGCTGTGTATCAAAAAATCCACATCATTCTCCATATCCGTCACCCTCTCTTTCAGGCGGTTCCGGTGCCTCGGTCCCGGATGTATACAGACCATCTATAAGTCGGCGAAGCAGCGGCTGCATATACGCCGAAAGCTTCAGTGTCAGCAGGCCCAGAAGCAATCCCGGGATATGCAGTACCGGAAGCTTTAGCCCGGCTATAACCACAATGATTAAAAACAGTATGCGGAATACGGCATTGCGCTGAGAATACCGGATTGCATCCTCCGAAGCCATATCCAGCGCACGGTTGATAATGATGTACATATGCACAGTCAGAAGCATTGATGTAAGGGAACCAAGGCCGAGACTGGCGAGAAACGACAGTCTCTCGGAAACGATCAGGCTCCCCGCAGCCGCGGTCACAGCAGTCAGAATCAGGATTCCAAGCAAAAGGCCCGCAAGCGTCTGCGGATACCGGCAAATACCTCTTTTTAAATGCTTCCCGATATTTTTCAGACAATGCTTCATGTTCACATGCACTCCCCGACCGTAAGTTTTGCTGCAAAGCTTAAGCACAGGCATCCGCCATCGCCAAAACATCGTCTTCAGTCCCAGTGATCCGGGCATCACTAAAACATCGTCTTCAGCCCCGGCGATCCGGGTATCACTAAAACATCGTCTTCAGCCCCGGCAATCCGGGTATCACTAAAACATCGTCTTCAGCCCCGGCAATCCGGCATCGCCTTTAAGCGCAGTCCTACGGTGCATCTAAATAATGACCTCCAGGCAACTCTATATGTTAATATTACCATATTTCCCCCATTTATAATATACTTTTAATTGTATATTATTTATAATAATTTTATTTTTTAATTTTAAATATTATGCACTTTGCAAGCCAAAATATCCACACCCCCATCCGCTTCACACACCCCACCGCATCCCAAGCAACCTTTTCCGCTTTCGCTGCGCCTCAGTGCGTTCCTAAGCGGAGCTTTTTTATTGCATCGGAATGCAGTTCCCTATGTAATAAAAATATTGCCCGGCACAAACCGGGCAATACAAAAATTTTATATTTTTTATTATCTACTTAACGGGTCGCATACCAAATTGAGATTCTTTTTGGTTCATCTAAGATCACTGTATCCCTCCGTTTAAATCACTTCATTCCTCCACGGAATCGATGGTGTGGCTCCGGGGCGCGTCACCGCCAGCGCCGCTGCCCGGGATGCCAGATCAAGTGCTTTTTGCACGCCGCATACCACTCCTTCCATCAGACTGTTGCCCCGGGCGGCCTTACCATGACAGTCACCAAAACGGCCGGCGTCCACAGCGCTTCCATCCGGAAGAGTGCTCTCTAAAAGGCCGGCGATCAAATACCCGGTAAAGGTGTCCCCCGCTGCTGTCGTATCCACAGCCTTTACCGGACAGGCTGCCTGGTAAAAACGTTCCCCCCGGTACTGGCAAATACTTCCCCCGGCCCCTAAAGTCAGAACAAAGCCCGCATCCGGATAAAGCTGCTGTGCACGGCTTAAAATTGCTTCCGGCTCATGCATCCCGGTCATCTGTTCTCCTTCAATCTCATTTACGATAAACAGCGCGATCTTCGACATATCGACTGACGAAAGCTGCGCATCCATCGGCGATGGATTCAGTATAATATCCATGCCCCGGTTAAATGCCAGCTCTACAATACGATCCAGGAGATTAATTTCATTTTGCAAAAGCAGCACGTCTCCGGGGCCGAAATTGTTCAGAACATGCTTAACATATGCTTCAGAAAACTTCCGATTGCTTCCGCCATAAAGCAAAATACTGTTTTGCGCGTTTTGATCAACCTGAATGATCGTATGCCCGCTCTTGCCTTCGATCTGACGCACAAACGCTGTGTCGATACCATTTTCACGGCACAGTTCAAGCAGCGGCCCGCCATCCTCGCCAACGATACCTGCATGAGCCACAGAGACTCCGGCACGGGCCAGGGCAACCGACTGGTTTAAACCCTTGCCACCGCAATACACCTTCATTTTCCGGGAGCTCTGCGTCTCTCCCGGCACAACAATATGGTCGACCTCATAAACATAATCGATATTCATGGAGCCCATATTCAAAACGTTCATCATTTCACCCCTTCACTGCTCCGACCGTGATCCCTTTAACCAGATACTTCTGGGCAAACGGATAAATCAGTAATCGGTCCGGTTTACAATATAGTATAAACCATTTTGCCGGTCATTCCAATAGCCAGGACCGACCAGAAGCCCGATTGTTGCAACCATCGGAACAGCCATGGAAAAAACGATCATAAACAAAATTTTAAACAAGCATATAAAGCTTCATACTTTGTCACTCGCCGTCATTCACTGTCGATAGATTCTTATTGACGTCGCCCGCTGATGGAATTATGATAAAGATACAATATCATTCAATTTATTTTTCCAAGTATGTCCGATTGTTTTCCTAAAGCGTGTTTGAAAATCTAATGCACCTTGAATGTTATTGCGACTCATAGTTTTTGCGGTTCCGGCGGCCTTTCCGACCGTCCTTCCCAAACGGTTTTTGAATGTGCTTCTCCCGGCACCGTAAAGCTATGATATAGAATCCAGCTTTTAAAATACGTCTTTTTCTCCCGGGCACAACAGTCTGCGGATTTTCATTGTAAAATGGGACAGTTTTAGTGAGATTGTCTAATCTATACAATTTTTCTTTTTTGTAGCTTTACTCCTTGAGCAACTTGTACTAATTTAAAGCGTAGAGGCATCCCGTGAGAGGATGCGCAGCTATTCAGCACCACCAAACAGCTGCACGGATAATTCTATGCTGTAATTACAGCAGGAATAGGTAATTGCGAAACTGGTTTGCAAGCTTGATTCCATCCAGGTAAAGAACCGGTAGGACTGGAGTTTCAGGAGATGGACAGGGATAACAGGATTTTGAGATATGAAAACAAAGCAGATCGAAATATCTGCCTTTGAAATGGTATATAGCGTGTGAGGTCATGCAATCAGAGGCTTTAAACTGCGGATATATTGGTGCTTGTGCAGCTTGTACGCAACCATTACTGTAATGAGCTGGGTAATTCCGGCAAGAAGCAGGTCGGCATGAAGCGTTTTCCATTACATGCTGACGGCGGATTTGTTCAGATACAAATCCTGGTTCATTCATTCGCGGTCCTTCATATTCACTAAGCATGTAGCCGTCCCAGTTTTTCTCCATCAATATTTTAAGTGTCTCCTCCGATTTTCCAGCCCGTAATTAGCCGCGGCACTCACACTTTCAGCAGCCCGATTCCGGCAGCTTCTTCGTCACCATCAATCGGCGCACATTCAGTTAAGCATAAATATATAGCTTAATTATAGCAAATCCGGGGATATTGTGCTATCGAAAAATGTCGATGGATAATGATTGCCATCCATATCCAGATATGATATTCTGACCATAACCATTAATGGATGACAGGGCCCTGACCAACTCAGACAACATCTGCAGGTAATCAAAGGGGATATGCCTATGAATTTTACCGGAAAAATCCGCTACACACTTAAAAATGACTATATGTTTAAAGCTGTTTTTCAGCAGAATAAACATGTTCTCAAAGGTTTCTTATCCGCACTTCTTAACATTCCGCAGGATCAGATCACAGAAATTCACCTTGAAAATCCTATCATTCTGGGAAAATGAGCGTTTAAAGTCTCTGCTCGCTGACAAAAAAAATTGACCGTTTACCAGATGTAACGCCTTTAGCTTGAAGATTGCCGCGTATTTTTTCCGGCATCAAGAAGGCTGTGAAAGAATGCGCCATCCTTTTTTCACAGCCTCCTAATATTTTTCTATTCGTGGATTTCAATCACATATTCTTTTTCAAAGGTATCTTTACCGGGAAGCGCCTGGCCGTAAGCCCGCAAGGGCAGCTCGCCTTCAAAATCAACACTGTCGCAGCGGCCGTACCACGGCTCAATGCAGACAAAAGGAGCCGCCTTGCCCGCCGGAGACCACAGGCCAAACAGCGGCGCATCAAAGTGCACCGTAACATAAGGCTGTTGATCCGCATCCAGAAGGCTGACCTTCTGAGTCTGATGATCTTCTACGATTAATGCATCCCGGTCAAACATATGGGCGTCTATGGCTGTCACGCCATGGTCAAGATGCAGACGTTTTCCATAAATTCCTACCAGTCCATCAGCTTTAATAAGATTATACTCAATATCCTTATCTGTATGGAAATCGATAAAATAATCCGTCTGCTTCTCTTCTTTTCTCAGCGGACACATAAAGCCCGGATGGGCGCCGATTGAAAAATACATCGTCTTTTCGGACGGATTCATCACCTTCCACAGTACCTTCAGCCGCCGTCCTTCCAGCATGTATCCAATCTCAAGTACAAAATCAAAAGGATAATGCGCCTTTGTTGACGCATCTGAACACAAACGAAACCAGATACTGTTGTCTTTCTGTGAGATACATTTAAACACCATGTCCCTGGCAAAACCATGCTGATTCATGGCATAAGCTTTTCCTTCAAAAACAAACTGCCGGTTTCTCAGGCTTCCCACCACCGGAAAAAGCACCGGAGCCCGGCGCGACCAGTATTTTTCATCCCCATTCCACAAATATTCCCGTTGTTTTTCTTTATCGTAAATGGATGCCAGTTCCGCACCCATATCTGCTGCCGTTACCTTAAGACAGTCATTTTCCAGTACATAATATGCCATCGGTACGCCTCCCTCATACATGCAAACAAATTTCCCGCCCTGTCGGTACATAACGGCGGTATCTGACCCCTGCTGCATTGAGCATCCGCTTCGATGCAATCACTGGCGGAGAATCCGGATACTTGTCCACACCGTAAATAATTTCCTTTATTCCGCTCTGGATGATTGCCTTGGCACATTCATTGCACGGGAACATAGACACATAAATCTTTGCCCCCTCCAGGCTCCCGCCGCGGTAATTCAGAATTGCATTCAGTTCACTGTGTGTCACATACACATACTTTGTATCCAGGGCCTCCCCCTCGCGGTCCCACGGAAATTCATCATCTGAACAGCCAATAGGAAGGCCGTTATATCCCATTGATAATATTTTATTATCCTGGCTGACAATACAAGAACCCACCTGACTGTTCGGGTCTTTCGAACGCAGTCCTGCCAGCTTTGCCACACTCATAAAGTACTCATCCCAGCTGATATAATCTGTACGTTTACTGCTCACCTTATCACCCCATTTTATTAATTTTAAGCCGTCCATACCGCCGCACCGGCAAAACATACCGCTATTTAGCCGCAACGCCGGTGCAGACAGTCATTTAACCGCAGCGCTGGTGCAGGCAGCCACTTGGCCACAATGCCGGTGCATGCCGCTATTTAGCCGCAGCGCCGGTGCATATAGTCATTTGGCCGCGCCGGCGGATGCCACAGCTCCCGGCATTTTATTTTGTTCCGAAAATGCGGTCACCGGCATCTCCAAGACCTGGCACGATATACTTATGTTCATTGAGGCAGTCATCC
>CASFBR010000005.1 GCA_949292795.1 uncultured Eubacteriales bacterium | reverse complement strand
ATCGTCAGTCCAAGGGCATCCACAAGCGGTTCATCCCTGACGGTCACCGTCACAGGCTCCTGCTCCAGCACAACCTCCGTAACCGTACCGGAGCAGATATAGCCCTCCGGCGCTTCAAGCTCTTTAATATAATACGTCCGGGGCGATAGCGTCAGCACATTGGAAATGCCATCCGCGCCGGTGATCAGCGTGCCGGCCAGAGATGAACAGCCCGCATCACTGTAAACACCGTACCGGGCTCCGTCCAGACGATAACACGGATGTCCCTGCGTCACCTCCGGTATAGCCGATGTCTTTTGAAGCGTCAGCGTCACCTCCGGTGTATACGTCCAGTAAACAAGGTCCTGAACCGAGGCATTGCCCGAGGTCAGACGGAACACCTGAAGCTGCGCCGGCGCATTGGCATTGTCACCCAGTGTGGACAGCCAGTCCACAAACCGCTTGCCGTAGCCGTAATAATTATCATCAGCTCCGTAAGCATAGGAAAATGCCAGTGCTGTGTAACGCCAGAGATCGGAATCCGTCAGTCCAAGCGCTGATTTTGTCGTCTCCGCCATCGGGCCGCTGTAACCATACCATGCAATGCGGCGCATCATCGTACTCAGCCATGTGCTGTCATCGGACCATACCTGCGCCGTAGAAAGAACGGTTCCCACCGCCGGGGGCGACAGCGAATGCTGCGTGCACCAGGCCAGTGTCCCGCCGTCAATCTCAAAATATCCAACCCTCAAAAGTCCCTGATTCATGTGTTCACTGTATCTTGTGATCGTATGCTGCTCTCCTGTATGACCGGCCCGATTCAGCTTCCGGGCAAAGGCTGCCGTCCAGGATACCGCCGGGCGTATTGCCACATCGCTGTCCGGCATCACAAACGCATATGTCCCGGACGCTTCATCATACCGGCAGTCCAGCTGCCCTTCCCCGGCAGATATGGCACGCACACCGGCAAAGCTCAATCCTCCGGTAATCGATGATGTGTCCACAGCCACACGAACCGTCTCCCCAGCACACACATCCGCAGATGCCTGCCCGTCTATATTCAGCACGATCCCTGAAAAATTTTTCTCCGCCACAGCCCTGTGACTGCCCTTTCCCGATGTCTCCCCGGACGGATACGTTTCTGAATCCGGATGACTGCTGGTGCCGGACGTATCAGAAATCGCCTCCGTCTCAGACGATAGCTGACTGTCGGAAGCCTCTGTTTCATCTGAGTGATTCTCTTCTTCTGAGGAATCCGCTGCTTCTGTCTCCGGCGCGGTCTGTTCTTTGGACGCTTCTGCGTGATCGGATTGCTCCGGCACTCCCTTCTCGGATGGCGGCTGTCCGTCTAAAGATTGCATATCATCTGACACGTCCGCAGCTTCCGCTTCCGATGACGGCAAAACCTGCTCCCCCGCCGGCTCCGGATAAGCGGCATATCCATAGGCTGCTGAGGACTCTCCCAGCACTGCGCATACAAACAGCAGCATTAAAAATATTCCTGCGATTCTTTTAAATCCCCATATTCTTCTACGCTTCATGATGATCTCCTTTTTAATGATAAACATTATGTACGGTTTCTGATAAACATTATGTACGGTTTCAATGTACTGTTTCATGAACAGGGTCAGCGCCGGTGTACTTAAACATGCACCAAATGAAGATAACACCGTAAATGCCCGGAATGACACGGCTTGAGACGTGCTTTCCCTTATAACCGGCACTGTCTTTCGTGTATTAAACATACCTCTTAGCGTACTTTGAAGAATCTTTTGTTTTTATTGAGTGTGCGCTTCATATGGCAGAATCGCCTGAAAGGACTTAAAAGAGGGGCTTAAAAGAAACTGGCAAAGGCTTAAAGAATGGCCGCCTTTAAAAGATATAATCATCATAGTACAGGACATGACAATTTTCAATCATTATTCATCGACATGTTACGACATAAATTTTCTGTATGAACATTCCCGTTGGCAGCTTCTATATTATAATTATAGCGCAGCGTCCATCGTACGGCGCGCAAATGTCCGGGATGCTGCAATTTGTGGCGTAGCCCCAGCGCCGGTGTACCGAACGTACTCCGAGTGAAAATAACACCACAAATGCCCGGAATGACACGGTTTAAGGCGTGCTTTCCCTGTACACTGCCGCCGGTAATTCCGGATATAAATATATCCCGGAGCGTCCATTTTCTGGGGCATCCGGGATATATTAACTGTACTTTAAACGTCCTGTTCGCTGCTTTTTTTGCTATCGCGCAGTTTTTTCCACAAAAGCACCGCACCAAAGAGCACAATAAAGATCGAGATAAACTGAGAGGTGGAAAGGGCTCCCACTGAACCGCGGATCAGATCGCCGCGGAAAAATTCAATAATAAACCGGCCGACGCCGTAAATCATCAAATACAGCGCGCTTGTCATCCCGGGAACTTTGCTTTTACGGGAAATAACATACAGCAGGATAAAATGAGCGAAGTCGAAAACACTCGAAAAAATCTGCGTCGGTACAAGCGGCACACCGTTGGGTGCAAACTGTGAATTTGTAAAGGTGATGGAACACCATCCGGATGTTTCCATTCCATAGCAGCAGCCCGCCAGCAGGCAGCCGATCCGGCCAAAGCCCTGGGCGAGCGCAATCGACGGCGTGGCACAGTCCAGATATTTCCAGAAATTCAGTTTTTTGACGCGGCAAACCGCATAACCGGAAAGAATGCCTCCGATAATCCCGCCGTAAACAACAAATCCATCGGCAACGTCCAGCAGAATCGACGGATTTTTAACGATCTCATCAATAACGGTAATGTAATACAGCAGCTTGGCACCGACAATACCGCCAAGGACACCAAAAATCAGAAGCGAAAATACCGGGTCCGCATCCATCCCCTTTTTTCTGGCCAGATGCTCGGTCATTAAATAGGCGGCAATAATACCGATACCGATCATCAGACCATATCCGTGAATCGTAAAATTTCCTATGGTTAATAAATCATTATACATACTTTCCTCCAGACAAAACAACAGGCTTTCGCAGCGTTTACGCCAGAGGGCCGAAGCCATCTGCCTGTTCAGGCTTTATGCCGGCCCATCAGTGATTTTGCAAAATCCATCAGTTCATCGCTTGTTTCTGTCACCAGAACCACATCCTGAACCATTGGCAGTTCCTTAACAATGGCTTCCCGGATGATCTCCTCTGTCGTAATAAAAGCCGATGGACATCCGCTGCACTTTCCAAGCAGACGGACACGGCATATACCGTCCGTATATGAAAGAAGCTCCACATCGCCGCCGTGGCTGCGCAGTGCGGGGCGCACATTTTTTTCCACAACAGCTTCAATGTTTTTCAGCATTTCTCTGTCATTCATCGTCAAACGCCTCCCGACAAACATTCTTTTTAACAGTTACCTATCCTAGTATACATGATTTTGTCCGGCTTGTCACCTTAATAAAATATAAACCGGAAGGATTCATAACCGCACATGGTCCCTTTTCCAAAATGCACCGCTGTTGCAGTTTTGAAACGTATCTGCCTGCATTTTCCGGAAAAGCCGCCGTTTTTCTGGCATGTGAATTGCTGTATATAAGTTCAGAGACAAACGCCGTCTGGCACACTGTCAATCAGTTTTTTTAAGAAAGGATGATATAACGATGCCTCTTATGACAGGTGAACAATATGTGGAAAGTATCCGTAAAATGAATATGCAGATTTACATGTTCGGAGAAAAAATTGAAAATCCGGTGGATCATCCGATCCTTCGTCCGTCCTTAAACTCCGTGCGCATGACCTATGATCTGGCTCAGATGCCGGAATATGAGGATTTAATGACCGCTACATCCCATATCACCGGTGAAAAGATCAACCGTTTCTCACACATTCATCAAAGCACTGATGATCTGTGCAAAAAAGTAAAAATGCAGCGTCTTTGCGGTCAGAAAACGGCTGCCTGCTTCCAGCGCTGTGTCGGCATGGACGGTTTCAATGCTGTGTATTCCACGAGCTACGAATGTGACCAGGCTCACGGCACACACTACCATGAAAATTTCCTTAAATTTCTTGAATACTGCCAGACCAATGACCTCGTCACCGACGGCGCCATGACCGACCCCAAGGGCGACCGCTCAAAAGCGCCTCATGCCCAGGACGACCCGGATATGTATCTCCATGTCGTTGAACGCCGCCCGGACGGCATCGTTGTCCGCGGCGCAAAGGCGCATCAGACCGGCATTATCAATTCCCATGAGGTACTCGTCATGCCGACCTGTTCCATGGGTGAAGCGGATAAGGACTACGCCGTTGCCTTTGCCGTACCGTCTGACACAGAGGGCATTTATATGATCATCGGGCGTCAGTCCTGCGATACCCGAAAGCTGGAAGGCTCCTCCATGGATGTGGGCAATCCTGAATTTGGCGGTGTCGAAGCACTCATTGTATTTGACGATGTTTTTGTTCCCAACGACCGTATTTTCCTCAATGGCGAATACGAATTTGCCGGTATGCTCGTTGAACGCTTTGCCGGATACCATCGCCAGTCCTACGGCGGATGTAAAGTCGGCGTCGGCGATGTTTTAATCGGAGCTGCGGCTCTGGCTGCGGATTACAACGGTGTTCCAAAGGCATCCCACATTAAAGACAAGCTCATCGAAATGATCCATTTAAATGAGACACTGTATTGCTGCGGTATCGCATGTTCCGCGGAGGGCGCGCCCACGGCATCGGGCAATTATCTGATCAATCTGCTTCTGGCTAATGTCTGCAAGCAAAACATCACCCGTTTCCCGTATGAAATCGCCCGTCTGGCTGAGGATATTGCCGGAGGACTTATGGTGACAGCGCCTTCAGAAAAGGATTTAAAGGACCCGGTTATCGGGCCTGTGGTTGAAAAGTATTTCAGAGGTTCTTCCTCGGTTTCCACCGAAAATCGTCTTAAAATTTTAAGACTGATCGAAAACCTGACCCTTGGCACGGCTGCCGTGGGCTACCGCACTGAATCCATGCACGGGGCCGGTTCACCTCAGGCTCAAAGAATTATGATTTCCCGCCAGAGCGATCTTGCCGCCAAAAAAGAAATGGCCAAAGCGCTGGCGCACATTTCTGACAATAATTAATGTAATTATCGACCGGGCAGGGCGCGTGCCATCGGCACGCAGCACCGCCCTTCGGGCGTATCACACAAAAAATGCCGGGACGACCCGGCATTTTTTGTGCTCTGATGCTTTAAGAGGATTCTTTTCCGGCAAAACAGCTGCTTTTTTCTACTGTACATGTGCATCTGCCCCACCGGCCGTCAGTCTTATGTCCCTTTACTATTACTCTCAGAGACAAAAGAGACTCATATTTAACAGGCAGCAATTTTCATGCCAGCATAAAACCGGTGTACACTTACGTTAAATATCTTTTTAGTCATACAAACCCTCATTCCGGGATGCTCTTGTTGCAGATTTGCCTTTATGTGTTGCAAAAGCATACATAGTTTGTTCTTCTGTTGTTTACAAAAAAAATAAGACTTGTTATACTTTAAGAAATGTTTAATGCCGCGCGGTGCGCGGTACATCCTAAAAACGTCTGTTTTTGAACGGAAAAGAGGAATTTTTGAATGAACCAGTATTTAGCAATCTGTAATATACGCAGTCTTCTTAAAGATACGATCCGCCAGTGCCAGGATGCATCCATCACCCGTCAGCTTCAGAGCATTGACAGCGAATTACAGTATTTTCTGGAAAAAGATATTGATTTTAAAGAAATCGTCGACGGCCTTGATGACAGTATTTTTATTACCGATGCTTCAGGTAATGTACTTTATGTCAACCCGGCATATACAAAAAATACTGAAATTCTTCCGGAGGAGGTCATTGGTCATAATATTTCAGAGCTCATCGGCAAAGATAAGCTCTATACCGGAGGCGCCGTGGCGGACGTGATTAAAAATAAGAAAAGTGCGTTTCGTCTGTCCACGACATACAAATCAGCGCCGCCAAGAACCGGCTATGTTGTCGGCACGCCTATTTTTGACCGCGACGGAAAGCTCCACCAGGTCGTTGCATGCAGCCGGACAATCATTTCCCTTCAGGCATTGCAGGACGATTTTCAGACCTTCGTTCAGGAGATTCACAAGCTGGAAGCCAAACCGATTGAAAAAGCATCGCAAAAAAATCTTTCCGGTGATCTGATCGGAAAATACACAAGCCTGTCGCACATCTGGACGATTATCAACCACATCGCCCCATCTGACGCCACCGTTCTGATCACCGGCGAATCCGGTGTCGGCAAGGAAGTCATAGCGGATGAAATATTCCGAAACAGTAAGCGCAGCAAAAAGCCGTTTATCAAGATCAACTGCGCCTCTATCCCCGCCAATCTGCTGGAATCGGAGCTTTTTGGCTACGAAAAGGGGGCATTTTCCGGAGCCAGCGCAAAAGGAAAGCCCGGACTTTTTGAGCTAGCCAACAACGGAACGCTGATGCTGGATGAAATCGGGGATATGCCAATGGACCTCCAGGTCAAGCTGCTTCGGGCCATCCAGTCCCAGGAAATCACCCGTATCGGCGGAACCGCACCGATCAAGCTGAACATACGGTTTCTGGCGCTGACTAATTCCAATCTGAAAGAAAAGATCAAGGAAGGGACGTTCCGCCAGGACCTTTATTACCGTCTCAACGTGATTCCGATCTATGTGCCGCCTTTAAGAGAGCGCATCGTTGATCTGGAAGCGCTGTGCAGCTTTTTTATTGACAAATTCTGCTCCAAATATGAATGTTCCTTCCATCTCACGAAGCAGCAGCTTGATATGCTCGGACGCTATGACTGGCCTGGAAACATCCGTGAGCTTGAAAATATTATTGAATATTTAGTATTGTGCAGCGCAGGTATCGGTCAGGTGGATGACAGCGTCCTCTCCGGCCTTTTAAATATTTCATCCCCAATAGCCGGAAATCCTGAAGAATATCTGCAAAATTCCCAAAGCACTGTGGACAGCGGGACGTCACAAAAAAATCCCGCGGGCACTGCGGATAACGAAATGCCCCAAAAAAATCCCGCGGGCACTGCGGATAGCAAGAGGCCGCAAAAAAATACCGCGGATGCCGCGGATAACGAAACGTTCCCAGAAAATCCCGCAGACGCCGCGGATAACGGGGTGGCTTCGCAGGATGCTCCCGGCAATTTTGCGGCAGACGAGCCTGCGGACTTTGCTTCCGCGGTCGCGGCCTTTGAGAAGGAGCTGCTGGAGCGCACCTTAAAAAATTCCCGCTCGCTTCGGGATGCCGGACAGAAGCTTGGCATTAATGCATCCACCATATCCCGGAAAATCAAACAGTATCACATTGAATATCCAAAAAACTAGGCGATATAAAAAGCAATGTCCCGGAGCACGGATGAATCCTTTCCATTTCCGTGTTCCGGGACATTTCCGGCTTTTTAGCGCTTTATTTTTCAGCTATCCGGCTCTTATTGGGCTTCGGACGTATCCTCCGGGCTGCCAAAACGTTCATCGCAGGCAGCCTTTACCATTTCTTCCCAGCTTTCAAAACGGGTGCTTTCCTTCACAAAGTTATCCATGAGAAGCTTCGCATAAACCATATGATCGCTGTTCCAGTTGGTAATGACTGCACTGGAATACTGAAAGCCTTCAAAGTTTTGAAAATTTGTATTCTTTTCCATAAACGCGTCCGTAAAGATCGTTTTTAAAAGTCTGCGGAAATTCTCATCCGACTCGACACGCACATATCCGTCATCCATTACTTTTATGTCCTTTCAGCTTATGTCCTTTTAACGGCTTATTTCTCGTCAGGATGCTCCTCATAATATTTCTCGGCAGCTTTAAACACATAATCACGCCATACAGCCGCATCTCTTGCCATACATGGACGGATGATTTCTTCTTCCTGATCGCCCATACCATTGATGACCTCCTTGCGCTGAATGGTCAGGTACAGTGCCGGCTCGTTTGGAGGGCATCCAAGAATCCAGTAAGCATTTGGATGATCCTTGAGATACTTTCTTGTACAATTTCCATGCAGCACGATCTTCTCATCCGGAATATCCTTGGGAATCTCGTTCTTTCCGCCAATCACTACGGTCATTCCTGCATTTTTGTCATACTCGTTGACAGCCTTAAGCTCTTCCATATTAATGGCAAGCAATGCCTGGCAGCTTGAGCAGGCGCCCTCACAGCGCACATCATATTCCGGCCAGCGGGTGCTCATATCGCCGATATATGGAATCCACATTTTCTTGTAGCATTCTTCAATAGTATTTCCGACAACTTCGATCTGATCCATGGAATAATTTCCAAGACCGGTTTCCTCGGCAACTTTGAAATAATCCACAGCGGAGGTATCGATACCGGTAACCTCACAGGCTACACGGTCAATGGCTACCGGGTCCTTAGAGCCAAGAATCATATTGGTATCGATTGGTACTGGCATATGCGGGCTGTAACCGCTGGCAGCATGCATAGCGTCCATAATATTAATGTCCGCGCGGCAGGCTGACCATACATCCATCATAGCCATTGTCAGATTTTGCTGATGCATCTGCATATGTACCTTGTCCTGTACAACACCCTTGATATTTTTCAGAGCTCCGGAAAATACCATGGAAGCATGTGCCTTTAAGATCGGAAGGTTGATCAGATGGTCCGCCTCCAGCAAAAACTTCGGCAGGAGCAGATGGTCGATATTGGAACGGTAGCCTCTGACTGCGATATTGACAAGCTCTTTATCCCGTTTAATATCTTTTAATTCTACGCCTTCTTCGTTTGCCACTGCTTCAATACCGCTGACCTTAAAGCATTCCAGTGTATCACAGCCAATGGCTGCGGCTTCAGCAACGATAATGCGCTTTGGATTTGCCTTTTTCACCTCACGGATGACAGCACGGACAACCTCCGGGTTGGTACATACCGATGTTTCCGGCGGCTCCGCATGGCCTGCATTGGGTTTTAACACAACCGTGGAGCCTTTGCGGATCACATTGGAAACACCGCCCATCAGGTCAAAAACCCGGGTCACATTTTCCTGAATATCCGTCCCTTTAACAAGAGCGACAAGTGATTTTTTTGCCATAAATTTATCCTCCTTTTATCCGGCAATGCCGACGCAGACCGGCCGCATCACCCTATTGCCAGGTCAAACATGGCCTGAACATCTTTCTGATCAAATTTTTCGTAATTTTCGCCGATAAAGCCGTCTTCCGGCATCAGGCTCTGAGCCAGTGTCAGGCTGTCGGCTGAGGTAATACCGGCTTCTCTTAAAGTCACCGGCAGCCCGCTGTTGCATATAAACTGCTGAAATCTGAAAATTCCTTCCTGGGCTGTATTAACCGCATCCTGCCCATCGCCGTCCACGCCCCAGACATTTCTGGCAAAACCGGCAATGTCCTGCGGATGACGGATCATCACATATTTGCACCAGGCCGGCATCAGCACCCCAAGAGCCATTCCATGAGCCATTCCAAAGGCCGCGGTAAGTATATGGGACATGGCATGGCAGACGTAAACGCCATCTTTGCCAAGCATATCACTGTGCGCCACAGTGGCCGTCCACATGAGCTGGCTGCGCGCCTCATAGCAATCCGGCGTTTTAAGCGCCCGGGGCAGCTCCCTGATGATCGTTTTCATAGCGCCCTCGCACATATAATTGCGCAGGGTTCCCTGCTGTCCCTTATGAAAATACCGCTCAAAGGCATGGGAAAAAGCGTCCACAGCGCCAATGGCCGTCTGTTTTGGCGGGACTGAAAAGGTCAGCTCTGGATTCATCAGCGCAAATGCGGGACAGGTCAGCAGACAGGTCAGCGCCGCCTTTTTCCCGGTTTTATCATTGCGAAGCACCGACACGCCGTTTGCTTCGCTTGCTGTCGCCGCAAGCGTCAGCACTACGCCTACGGGAAGTGCCTGAACGGCTTTTTCACGCCCCTCATAAATATCCCACAGCTTTTCTCCGGCAAAATATCCCAGCGCCGCCGCCTTTGCCGCGTCAATCACGCTGCCGCCGCCCACAGCCAGAATCATATCCGCATTAAACTGGCGGGCCTTCCGAGCTGCGCTCAGTGCCGATGAAATATACGGATTCTGAGAAATACCTCCATACATCGTATATTCCACGCCGCTTTTTGTAAGGCTTTGGGTAAGCACCTCCATAAGTCCGCTTTGAATCACCCGGTCGCTGCCGTACAAAATCATTGCCCGTTTTCCAATAGCCCGGGCCATCTCACCGGCCCGCGTCTCGGCATTTTTCCCAAAAACAATTTTTGTCGGCAGAGAAAACTCAAAATCATTCATCGTCGGCCTGCTTTGCCATACAGTTTTCGATCAGGACCGCGGTTCCCATGCCGCCTCCGGCACAAAGTGTTGCAATACCAAAACGCTCATGGCGGCGCATCAGCTCATACATCAATGTCACAACAATTCTGGAGCCGGTCGCGCCAACCGGATGTCCGAGGGAAATACCGCCGCCGTTGACATTGAGGCGGTCATCGGGAATCCCCAGCTCTTTCTGGCATGCCAGGCATTGTGCAGCGAAGGCTTCATTGATCTCGAATAACTGTATATCATCGATGGTCAGTCCGGCTTTTTTCAGAGTCCTTTGTGTTGCGCTCACCGGGCCGATCCCCATAAGCTCCGGCTCCACGCCGGTGGTCGCCGTTGCCACAATGCGCGCCAGCACCGGAAGGCCAAGCTCCCGCGCTTTTGATTCTTCCATGAGAAGGACGCCCGAAGCAGCGTCGTTCATGCCGGACGCATTGCCGGCGGTCACCTTTCCGCCTTCTTTAAAGGACGGGCGGAGCTTTGCCAGCGCTTCTAAGGTGGCGTTTCTGCGGGGATACTCATCAATCGTATAGGTCTCCTCGCTCTTTTTTGTTTTTACAGTGATCGGAATGATCTCATCGTCAAATTTCCCTGCATCGATGGCAGCGACAGCCCGCTGCTGAGAACGCAGCGCATAGGCATCCATTTGCTCACGGGTCACGCCATACTTGTCCGCCACATTTTCTGCGGTGATCCCCATCGCAGGCCCGATTCCGAGATTTGTCAGGGAATCCCACATGGAATCACGCATCTCCATGTGGCCGTATTTTTGTCCGTAACGGGCATTAAAAACCATATGGGGCGCAGTACTCATACTATCTGCACCGCCGGCCATAATACATTCGGCTTCTCCGGCCATGATCTGATAAAATCCCATCTGGATGGCGGACATCGATGATGTACAGTTTCTGTGGATCGTAATGCCCGGTACTGTCACCGGAAGCCCGGCTTTTACTGCGGCTACGCGGGCCAGATTATTTTCTTTATATGTGCGCTGATAATTGCAGCCCCAAATGACATCATCGATCATCTCCGGATTCACGCCGGAGCGCTTAACAAGCGCCTGGATAACCGGGACAGACAGATCAAGCGCGGTGAGCGTCTTAAACTGTCCCCCCATCGTTCCGATGGGCGTACGGCAGCCTGCAACAATAACAACATTTCTCATGTTTTTCACCCCGTTTCTCACAGACGGCCCAGTGCCCGTGCTACTTTAATAAGTCCCTCTGTCAGCTCCTCATTCGCTGCCTTAACTTCCTCTGCGGTGTAGGTTTCAAGCCCTTTCAGCGTTTTGAAGCCGAGATTGCCTTTTTCAATATTATCGGTAAGCAGTCTGGAGGGCTCTGTGGAATTTTCCAGGTGCGGGAATAAATATTTATGAATATTGTACGTCAGATCCAGGCCTCCCATATCCATAACCTCCACCGGTGCACAGATACCTAAACGCATACCAAAGCCGTATTTAATGGCATCATCCACATCCTTCGGGTCTGCAATGTCATTTTCAATAATTGAAAGAGCTTCGCGGAACAGGGCATGCTGCATACGGTTCGCCAAAAAGCCCGGCACATCCTTTTTCACAATAACCGGCTTTTTCCCGGCTTCCGCAAGAAGATCATAGGTTGCCTGTACGACCTCGTCAGACACATATTTCGTTTTAATAACCTCTACAAGCGGAATAAGATATGCCGGATTCCAGTAATGTGTTCCGATAATTCTTTCTTTATGTACAGATTTTTCAGCAATTTCTGTAATTGCGATCGCCGATGTGTTTGTGGCTAAAATGGTCTTTTCCGGGAAAATACTGTCCATTTTTGCGAAATATTCCTGTTTAACCTCCAGCTTTTCCACAATACACTCAAACACAATATCTGCAAAATCCGCAACATCTGCGATTTCGTCTACAAATCCGATACGATCCAGGATTTCCGGAATTTTTGCAGCATCCAGAGCATCGTTATCTGCCATAACCTGAAGATTGTCCCTGACAACTGCTCTGGCATCACAGCGAATCTTATCGTCATACACATAAATGACCCTGACCTCATACCCTTTTGTGGCAAAAAGCTGGGCAATTCCAAGTCCCATCTTTCCGGCACCGAGCACGGCAATTTTCTTTTTTGCTTCCATAAATCGACACTCCCTTATATCGTTATTACCCCATTTAACCGCAAATCTCATGCCAAGTTTAAATATCGTGGAATATACTATGTAATTCCCGTGTTATACTATGTAAATCCCGTGTAATGAAATATGTGCTGCACCTAAGCTTTTTCCATCGATGCATATTTGCAAATCAGGGATAAGCGCTATATGTGCATCCGCAGTCTATGTAGCTGATGTTGCAAATATGCATGTCCCTGTTGCAGGATTTTCCGCCTGCGACGTGCTGCATAAGCAGGCGTTTTTGCACCGCACGCATACACATTCAAAACGAAGCTTTTTTATTGCATCGGGAGACCGTTCTCTATACCAAAAAGGATGCCGCATGGCGCGGCATCCTCAAAAATCATTGTATAAATTAATATACGCCGTATTTATAAACACGGTCAGGAACATCCTTGTTAATCTTGTCCTCATCGATAAATGCGACTGCACGAACGATCGTACCATCGCCCATGTACCAGCGAAGCGGGAAAGCACAGAACCAGAATCTCTGGCCTTTAACCTTCTCAATATCGCCGCCGAGGTTTTCGATACCCATAACGTTATTTCCAAGAAGGATCGTATGTACCGGCTCCCACTCAGGGAAGTCTTCCAGCGGAGAATGACCAAATTCTTTGATATATTCTTCAACAATTCTTGGAACATATGGGCCAGGGCCATGCTCTGCTGCATAGGTGTAAAGAATATGGTCAAGAGCCTGAAGGTCAAAGCCTACACCCTTTACCTTATGGTCAACCATCCAGTGAGCGCCCTCAATGGACATACCCGGGCTGTATGCGAAATAATCATCATTTTCGCCCCAGCGCTTGTTCATACCGGTACAAATCAGTACCCAGTCGCCTTCTTTGATGCCGCCTTCTACCTTCTTAGCTGCATTTTCAATATCTTCAACAGTAATCAGTTCCCAATGCTTTTTAGGAATATCGAGGCAGACAGCCTCACCGCAATAGTTTTCCAGCGGCAGCTCATGGGTGTACGGAGACTCCGGAATAACATGAGACGGAGAATCCGCATGTGTACTATTGTGCATATGGAAGTCATTGAATGTCTGCAACAGTCTGTAATGCATCGGCATATGCTGCACTCTGTCAATGTGGAAATCACCGTTGGACGGCCATAATGGATTGCCTCTGCCAAATGGATGTGATAAATCAACTAATACTGTTTTTCCCATAATCTTCTCTCCTTTTATCGTTTTTGTGCAGCCGGGAAAATGCATCCCCTGTGCCTTTCCTGCTGCCTGTCACTTATATATACAGCAAACACCGTGCCAACTTTTATGGCCGCTCTGATCATGAAAAAAAACATTATTCGTTAAATAATTATCCAATTTCTGTGAAAAACAGGGGCATTTATTTTCCCGTGTCTCATATATGCCTGCCATGCAGTATTAAACGTTTCTTCAGCGCAACAAACGGCTGCCGGCTGTTGCAAATTCTGCATCTTTTGTATGGTCACTATTGAATATTGAAAAAGGCACTCCCGGCGCACCTATCTAAAAAGCCCGCAGAACCGAAGTCCTGCGGGCTTTTTATGCTTAACCTTGCTATCTTTTATGATAACAGATTCGTATTCACATCGTATTATTCGATGATTGTGGCAACACGGCCGGAACCTACTGTACGGCCACCTTCACGGATAGCGAATGTAAGACCCTGCTCCATAGCGATTGGGTGGATGAGCTCGATGGTCATCTCTACGTTATCGCCAGGCATGCACATTTCTGTGCCTTCAGGAAGCTGGATTTCGCCAGTGATGTCTGTTGTTCTGAAGTAGAACTGAGGTCTGTATTTGTTGAAGAAAGGTGTATGACGGCCACCTTCGTCTTTTGTTAATACATAAACCTGAGCTGTAAATTTCTTATGAGGTTTAACGGAACCTGGTTTTGCAAGAACCTGTCCTCTTTCGATTTCGTTTCTCTGAACACCACGAAGCAGGCAGCCGATGTTATCACCAGCCTGAGCCTCATCGAGGAGCTTACGGAACATCTCGATACCAGTTACAACAACCTTGCGGATATCTTCCTTAACGCCTACGATTTCAACTTCTTCGGAAAGATGAAGTGTACCACGCTCTACTCTACCGGTAGCAACTGTACCACGGCCGGTAATGGAGAAAACGTCTTCCACAGGCATAAGGAAAGGCTTATCTGTATCACGCTGAGGATCAGGAATATAGGAATCTACTGTATCCATAAGTTCCATAATCTTGTCGCCCCATTCGCTTGAAGGATCTTCAAGAGCCTTCAGAGCAGAACCTTTGATGATCGGGCAATCTGTGAATTCATACTCTTCAAGAACTTCTGTGATTTCCATTTCTACTAACTCAAGAAGCTCTTCATCGTCTACCATATCGCACTTGTTCATGAATACAACGATATAAGGTACACCTACCTGACGGGAAAGAAGAATGTGCTCTTTTGTCTGAGCCATAACACCGTCAGTTGCGGCAACAACAAGGATAGCGCCGTCCATCTGAGCAGCACCGGTGATCATGTTCTTTACATAGTCGGCATGGCCCGGGCAGTCAACGTGTGCGTAGTGACGCTTTGCTGTCTGGTACTCAACGTGAGCAGTAGAAATTGTGATACCACGCTCTCTTTCTTCCGGAGCTTTATCGATATTTTCAAAGTCTACTTTCTCGTTGCCAGGAACTCTCTCTGCTAATACCTTTGTGATAGCAGCAGTTAAAGTTGTCTTACCATGGTCAACGTGACCAATGGTACCAATATTACAATGTGGTTTGCTTCTGTCAAACTTAGCTTTTGCCATTTTGATAGTCCTCCTTAATATAATTGCCCAATATGCACGGGCATAATAAACTGACTCGCCGTCCGAAACGGCAACCTGCGAAATCCGTTCACCGAAAAAATACGGCAGCACGGCAATTCGCCTAGCTAAAACTAATTATATTGCATTTTGGCATGATATTCAAGCCTGTTTTTATATATTTTATACCGATTCAGCCATGTGTCCGTTCAAACCGGACGGCTGCATAAGCTTGGCTTATGTCAGCCCTTCAGAATGAACGGCATATGGCTAAACTAAAGTCAATTACTTGCCTTTTGCGGCAATAACCTTTTCCTGTACGGACTTCGGAACCTGCTCATATTTTTCAAAGAACATGGAGTAGTTACCACGGCCCTGTGTTCTGGAACGCAGGTCTGTGGAGTATCCGAACATTTCTGCCAGAGGAACATAGGCTCTGATGATCTTTCCGCCGCCTACATCATCCATACCTTCGATACGGCCACGGCGGGAGTTAATATCACCAATAACATCACCCATATATTCTTCAGGCATCGTAACTTCAACCTTCATGATCGGCTCAAGTAAAACAGCGCCTGCCTTGTTCATCGCATCCTTGAATGCTAAAGAACCGGCGATGTGGAATGCCATTTCAGAGGAGTCGACTTCATGGTAAGAACCATCGTAAACGGTTGCATGAACGCCAAGTACAGGGAATCCGCCAATGATACCGGCTTTTGCAGCTTCCTCGATACCTTCGCCGACAGCCGGAATGTATTCCTTAGGAATCGCACCGCCGACAACCTCGGAATCGAACTTGAAGGTTTCCTCGCCGTTGGGATCCATCGGCTCAAAGCGTACCTTACAGTGACCATACTGACCACGTCCACCGGACTGCTTTGCGTACTTGCTGTCTACCTCTACGGTCTTTGTAAAGGTTTCTTTGTAAGCAACCTGAGGTGCACCTACGTTTGCCTCTACCTTAAACTCACGAAGGAGACGGTCAACGATGATCTCCAGATGAAGCTCACCCATACCAGCAATAATGGTCTGACCGGTTTCTGTATCGGTGTGCGCACGGAATGTGGGGTCTTCTTCTGCAAGTTTTGCAAGAGCTTCACCCATCTTGCCCTGACCAGCTTTGGTCTTAGGCTCGATCGCCAGCTCGATAACCGGCTCAGGGAATTCCATAGACTCAAGGATTACAGGATGCTGCTCATCGCAGATCGTATCACCGGTTGTGGAAATCTTGAAGCCAACAGCGGCGGCAATATCACCGGAGTAAACCTTGTCCAGCTCGGAACGCTTGTTGGCATGCATCTGAAGGATACGGCCAACACGTTCTTTCTTATCTTTTGTAGAGTTATATACATAGGAACCGGAATTCATTGTACCGGAATAAACACGGAAGAATGCCAGTTTACCTACGAATGGGTCAGTCATAATCTTGAATACAAGAGCGGAGAACGGCTCATCATCTGAGGAATGTCTCTCGATCTCATTGCCTTCCATATCGACACCCTTGATTGAAGGGATGTCTGTCGGAGCAGGCATGTATTCAATGATGGCATCCAGAAGCTTCTGAACACCTTTATTTCTGTATGCGGAACCACAGCATACAGGAACTGCTGTACATTCGCATGTACCCTTTCTTAATGCTGCCTTAAGCTGCTCTGTGGTCGGCTCTTCGCCTTCCAGATATTGCATCATCAGGTCGTCATCCAGCTCGCAGATCTTTTCGATCATGTCTGTTCTGTATAACTCAGCATCGTCTTTCATATCATCAGGAACATCAACGATGGAAATGTCATCACCCTTTTCATCATTATAGATGTAGGCTTTCATTTCAAACAGGTCGATGATTCCCTTAAAATCATCTTCTTTGCCGATGGGCAGTTGAACAGGAATTGCATTCTTGCCCAGACGTGTCTTGATCTGTTCTACGGCGCCGTAGAAGTTTGCACCCATAATATCCATCTTATTGATGAATGCCATACGAGGTACATTGTAAGTATCTGCCTGACGCCATACATTTTCGGACTGTGGCTCAACACCGCCCTTTGCACAGAACACACCGACAGCACCATCAAGCACACGCAGTGAACGTTCAACCTCTACCGTAAAGTCAACGTGTCCCGGAGTATCGATGATGTTGATTCGATATTCCAGAGCGCCTGGCTTTGGTTTATGAAATTCCTGAGGTGTCCAATGGCATGTGGTAGCAGCTGAAGTGATCGTGATACCTCTTTCCTGCTCCTGCTCCATCCAGTCCATAGTCGCAGTACCTTCGTGAGTATCACCAATCTTATAGTTAATACCAGTATAATAGAGGATACGCTCAGTCAATGTGGTTTTACCAGCATCGATATGAGCCATGATACCAATATTTCTGGTTCTCTCTAATGGATATTCTCTTCCAGCCAAGGATAATTCCTCCTTATATTAGTTACGAAGCCAGCGGCAAATTACCATCTGTAATGAGCAAATGCCTTGTTGGCCTCTGCCATTTTGTGCATGTCTTCTTTTCTCTTAACCGCGGAGCCTGCATTATTGGCAGCATCCATGATCTCATTTGCCAGTCTTTCTTCCATCGTTTTCTCACCGCGCTTGCGAGAGAACAGTGTCAGCCAGCGAAGGGCCAGGGCCTGTCTGCGGTCTGCTCTTACCTCGATTGGTACCTGGTAAGTAGCACCACCGATACGTCTTGCCTTAACCTCGAGAACCGGCATCACATTATTCATAGCTTCTTCAAATACTTCCAGAGCGTCCTTGCCAGTCTTGGCAGCGACTCTGTCAAATGCGCCGTAAACGATCTTCTGAGCGATCCCCTTCTTACCATCTAACATGATGTTATTGATAAGCTTTGTGACGATCTTGCTGTTATAGATCGGATCAGCTAATACATCTCTTTTTTGGATATGTCCTTTTCTTGGCACGTTACTTCCCTCCTTAATAATTTAATTAAATCATCGGTACTCACATGGCGCTAAGCGCCTGATATGTGTTCGCGCTCGAATTGCTATCATATATTAACCCGCAACCATCTGTGCCCTTAAGGCGCATATGCACCGAAACAGGCTGGCCTGCCCGTCTGCCATACAGCCTTCCGGGTCTTTCCAGGTAAAATAATGCTACATTCGTCGCAAATAGTACAAACTGAAAACAATTAGTTCTTAGCGTCCTTTGGTCTCTTAGCACCGTACTTGGAACGAGCCTGACGTCTCTTTGCAACGCCTGCGGTATCAAGTGTACCACGGATGATGTGGTATCTTGTACCTGGTAAGTCCTTAACACGGCCGCCGCGGATCAGCACAACGCTGTGCTCCTGTAAGTTGTGGCCCTCGCCCGGAATGTAGCTTGTTACTTCAATACCGTTGGAGAGACGAACTCTGGCGATCTTTCTAAGAGCTGAGTTAGGCTTTTTAGGAGTAGCTGTCTTAACGGCAGTGCACACACCACGCTTCTGCGGAGAGGACATATCTGTTGTCTTTTTGTGCAGAGAGTTGTAGCTCTTCTGAAGAGCCGGTGCTGTTGATTTCTTTTCTACCGTCTGTCTTCCTTTTCTTACTAACTGGTTAAATGTTGGCATTATTTTCACCTCCTGAAAAATTAAATACACTGGTTGCCGAAAATATTTTATCTTCGGAAATGCACGCAAATACTGTGTTTATCTGCGCACACTCATTGAGTATAGCAACTCTTAATTAAAATGTCAATGAGATTTTTCCCAAAAATCCCGTTTTTATACAACTATTCAGCCATGGGGCCGGATATACGGTGCTGTTGTCTCTTATGGCAAATGGTTCCGGCAGACATGGAGGCACCTGTTATTTATCCTTGTTTTTACAATCGCCTTTTCATATATCGCCTACATCCTCTTAGCCCTTTTTTAACATTTGGAATGCCCGGAGATTTCATTTCCTCAAAGGGCGTTCCCACCATAATGTCTCCGGCCATCCCCGGGTATCAAAATTCTCCCGGATAGCTGTACAAATATACGAAAGCTTTGCCGCAATATGCGGCGATGAAAAATAATCCGTCTGAGGATAGCGTCCCATGGCATTTTCCATGATCCGCGCCCGGTCCTCCGTCGGAAAGCTCTTTGAATAAAGATCGATAAAATAAGCTTCTGAGTTATCCCCTGTTCCGTTAAATACATATTCCCATGAAGTGTCCGCCTGGTTTATACGATAGCCAAATGCATAGGAAAATCCCTCCGGATTTAAGCTTTGCCACAAAGCTGTCACATAATTTTGATCCGTGTGCCCGGAAATTTTATAATCGACCGCATGGGAAATTTCATGGTAGATCAGCGTCTGCAATGTTCCCGGTGAATCCACAGCCAGGGCAATATATTGTCCAAATTTTCCGCCGTAAAGTCCGACTGTCGATGACAGACTGTCGCTTCCGTCCGGTATCAGACGCCCGACAAGATAAAATTTCAGTACCTCCCCGCGGCTGCGGTTCATCTGTTCAAAAAAGCCATCCGGATAATCAGCCAGCGTCTGTTCCATAAATAACAGTGCCCGCCTCAGCTTTGGCACGGAAACCTCAGTCTGCGCTTCATAACCTGCAAGCTGTACCGGACATTCGCCGCCCATGTAAATCTCCACACTATAACGTTCTTCAATGGCTTTAGCCTGAGCCTTTAATGTTTCTAAAAGTGCCGCATCCTGCGCATCCGATGCAAGATACGGTACTTTATAGCATTTCTCCGGTTCCGGTAAAGACTGTGATGCCCCGGTATTCCACAAAAAAATCGTGTCCGGCCGGCTGCCCAGATGAAAAGCCACTGTGTGGCTTTCCGGAATATAGCACACATAATCCGGACGCACAAGGCTTTCAGATTCCGAGACATTTAGATCAACCTTCACTTCGGCTGCTTTATGCCCGGTTTCCAGGCTGTAAAGTGCGCATACCTCCCGGCTGCTGCCGTCTATGCCATACTCTGTGTAAAAGGTTGCCAGCCTGTCTGACTCCGGCCACGCATAGAGATGCTCGTATTCCTCGTACTGATCAAAAATAAACTCCCACAGAGGCTGATGCCTGTCATAGCTTCCGAAAACCGCCTGATAAAGCTGTCCGGTTATAGACGCAAAAAACGTATCTTCACTTCCGGTCAGTGATTCAAAGCGCTCACTGGACGCAAGCAAACGGTTGTTTTCCACATCGATATAATTTTTGCAAAACCGGACATTAACCGGCGTCTCTGTCTCTGAACTATCCATATAATTTCCTGAAAGCGACAGTATCGTCCCGCCATTATAAAGTCTCTCCAGATACGGCGGAGAGTAAAACGGCCCGCCATCATCCAGTACTGTTTTTGTACCCGCCCGGCGATCCTGCCGGATCACCTCATTTTTCGAGTTTACATAATATACAAACGTGCTGTCCGCATCCATAAGAGGCTGCCCGGAAATAGCTTCGTTCAGGCAATACTCATCCACCACATGAAAATCCTCATCCAGCCATTGAAATTTCTGTCCGTTTGCCAGATAAACTCTGAGCAGCATACCACGCTCACAATCTCCAGCCGATTCAGACTCATCCTGGGACTGCGGCATATGCCCGTCCTCCGGGTGTCCGGTCTGTGCGTTCTCCGGCCCAAAGATTCCATCGTCAATATAAATATCTGCCCCCGAAAGCCCGTCCTGACTTCCGGCATCCTCATTCATCATGATTTCCGCCGGTTCCGGAGCAGCTTCCCGCAATCCGGGCATGGCTTCTGATGATTCCGGAACATTTTCCCACAGTCCGGGCATCGCTTCTGATGATTCCGGAACATTTTCCT
>CASFBR010000004.1 GCA_949292795.1 uncultured Eubacteriales bacterium | reverse complement strand
TTTGCCGGTTGCCGGGCGCCCGGGTTTGGTGCTTTCGTGAACATTTTATCACAGTTTGGAGGTGGGAGCAATATTTGCGGCAAAATCCCGTTTTAGTGTGGTATGCCGACTGGCAGTGCTTGTGTCCGGGCGGAAGAAATGGTATGATAGTATTGCGGATGGCGCGGAGAATGTTTTGTATCTGTGCAGCCTTCCATTTTAATCACTGTGAATGGCAGAAAAACAATTATGGAGGTCAAATGCGATGATTAGTGAAAAAGTAGCAAAATTATTAAATGAGCAGATTAATAAAGAGTTTTATTCAGCTTATCTTTATCTGGATTTTTCTAATTTTTATGTGGATCAGGGACTGAACGGCTTTGCGAACTGGTACAAGGTACAGGCGCAGGAGGAAAGAGATCATGCGATGCTGTTTATGCAGTATATGCAGAATAATGATCTGAGGGTAACGCTGGAAGCGATTGACAAGCCGGAGCAGGTGTTTACGGAAAATAAGGAGCCCCTGGTGGCCGGACTGGAGCATGAACGCTATGTGACCGGTCTGATCAACACGATCTATGATGCGGCATATCAGGATAAGGATTTCCGTACCATGCAGTTCCTTGACTGGTTTGTAAAGGAACAGGGAGAGGAAGAGACGAATGCGACCGATCTCATTAAGAAAATGGACCTTTTCGGTTCGGACCCCAAGAGCTTATATATGCTTGATAATGAACTGGCTGCCAGAGTCTATACGGCGCCTTCTCTTGTATTATGATCATAACCGTTTCATTTGGCTAAACGCTCCCGTGCGGGGCTGTGCATATACTGCGCAGCCCCTTATTTATTGCACAGGAAAGAGCGTTCCTATGCAATAAACAGCTTTGCCGGTATCAGAAACAGCGTTCCTATTCAATAAACAGCTTTGCCGGTATCGGAAAGAGCGTTCCTATGTCATAAACAGCTTTGTCGGTATCATAAACAGCGTTTCATAGATGTCACGGGCAGCGCCGTCACAAACATTTCACAGTTCTATCAAAAAGAGTTCACATTGTTTCCAATATTTAAACACACCTGCCCTCTAAAATAAATAAGGAATCTTTATGAAGGAGGATCATATGGCATGATAGAGGTTAAAAATCTCGTAAAAAAGTATGGTGACCACGTTGCAGTGGATCATTTAACCTTTACAGTGGAAAAGGGCCAGGTGTACGGCTTTCTCGGGCCCAATGGGGCGGGAAAGTCGACAACAATGAATATTATGACCGGCTATATCGGCGCCACCGAAGGAGAAGTTATTATTGACGGCCACGATATTTTAACAGATGCGCAGGAAGCGAAAAAATGTATTGGTTACCTGCCGGAAATTCCTCCGGTTTACCCGGATATGACCGTGGAGGAGTATTTGCAGTTTTCAGCCCAGCTTAAAGGAATTAAAAAAGAGGAGCGTGGGGAGCAGATCGCCAAAGTCATGGCAATGACGCAGGTGGAAGGCGTGGCGGACCGGCTGATTAAAAATCTGTCCAAAGGCTACCGGCAGCGTGTGGGACTGGCACATGCCATTATGGGTTTTCCTCCGATCATTATTCTTGACGAGCCCACCGTGGGGCTGGACCCGAAACAGATTATCGAAATCCGGGAGCTTATTAAAGAGCTGAGTAAAGAGCATACCGTCATTTTAAGCTCGCATATTTTAAGCGAGATCAGTGAGGTGTGCGATTATGTTATGATTATTGCTCATGGACGGCTGATAGCCAGCGATACGACAGAAAATCTGACAAAGATGATGGAAGGGCAAAATACATACAGCTTTCTCGTTAAAGGCGGTGAAACGCAGGTCCGGGAAGCTCTGGGCAGGGTGGATGGCGTTGAAAAGGTCAGCATTAAGCCATCTGCGGAGAAGGGTATTTTGGATGTCCTCGTGGAATGTGCCGGAACAAGAGCGGCTATGCCGGGAGAGCACGCTGCTCAGGCGATGGCTGACGAAATAAAAGAGTGTGCTGAGCTGGAGCAAAATACTGAAAAGCAGGCTGAGCAGGGGCAAAATAGTGAAAAGCAGGCGGATGATGTGACAGGAGAAGCTTTGGCACCATCCGGGCTTTCGGAAAATAAAATGGACTGCCGTGAGGCAATCTTTTATGCGCTTGCCCATGCCGAATGTCCGATGATGGCTCCGGCGCAGCATGTATCTTTGGAGGATATTTTCCTTGAACTGACGGAAGATCATCCGGATTCCCAAAATAAAAAAGAAAAGCGGCGTTTTCTTGCAAAGCGGCCAAATCATAAGGAGGTAGCAGACCATGGCGGCGATTTATAAAAAGGAAGTGCGCTCTTATTTTACATCCGTGATTGGCTGTGTATTTGTGGCGTTTGCGCTGGTGATTACAGGGCTGTACTTTTTTGCAAATAACCTTTACGGAGGCTATCCTTATTTTGGATATTCATTATCCGCAACAATCGTAATCTTTTTAATACTGATCCCGATTCTGACGATGAAAAGCGTTGCCGATGACCGCCGTCAAAAGACCGACCAGATGCTTCTGACATCACCGGTCAGCACATGGACGATCATCCTGAGCAAGTATCTGGCGATGCTGACGGTTTTTATGATCTTTGTATGTATTATTTCATTTTATCCGCTGATCATGGCCCATTATGGAACGATCTCCTACGCGATGGCTTATACATCGATCATCGGATTTGCACTGATGTGCTTTCTTGGGATTGCTATCGGTATGTTCATTTCATCGATCACAGAAAGTCAGGTTATTGCAGCGGTGCTGACCTTCCTTGTACTTTTTGTCACATATATGGCAGAATCCATTGCGGATTTGATCCCCACATCCGCAGGCGTTTCACTGGCGGCATTTATTATTTTGGTCATTGTGATTGCGATGATCCTGTATTCCATGACTAAAAGCTTTGCGCTTTCGGCAATCGTCGGCATCGTTGGCATTGCTGCCCTGTGCATCCTGTATTTTGTGGATTCTTCAGCTTTTCAGGGAGCTTTTGGGGGATTGATCGCTTCACTGTCCCTGACCGGACATTTTTATAGCTTCGCATCAGGACTGATCGACATTCCCGGGATCGTCTTTTACCTTTCCGGCAGTGTGCTGTTTTTATTTCTGGCAGATCAGGCTGTGGAAAAACGTCGTTGGTGTTAAGGAGGATGCAAAAAATGAAACAACAGTTTAAAGGAAAGCAGTTTAGACAGGGTTCATACAGCAGTATCCTCATCGTGATCGTGATTGCGATCATTGTTGTAATCAATCTGGCGGCATCGAGGATGCCTTCTCAATATGCGAAGCTGGATATTACAGAGAACAAGCTGTACAGTATTGGCGATCAGACACTGGATTTGTTAAATGGTCTGAATCAGGATGTGGAAATCTATTATATTTGTCAGACCGGCAATGAGGATGATTATATTTCCCGAATGCTCGGGCTTTATGAGGATTCGTCATCTCATATTCATGTAACGCAGATTGACCCGGTCGTAAGTCCGCAGTTTGCGGCACAGTATACGGATGAAACTGTGTCGGATAACAGTATCGTCGTAACCTGCGGCGATGCCTATAAGTATATTGCTTACAGTGATATGTATGCAACAGAGATCGATTATTCGACCTATTCTTATGAGACAACAGGCTTTGACGGCGAAGGCCAGGTGACCAGCGCGATCGACTATGTAACCAGTGACAGCCTTCCGAAAATGTATATTCTGGAGGGTCACAATGAAGTCGAGCTTTCAAGTACATTAAAAGAACGTATTTCACGGGAAAATATCGAGACTGAAAGCTTAAGCCTGCTGACCATGGAAAGTGTTCCCGATGACTGCGATATTTTACTGATCAACTCTCCGCAAAATGATCTGTCTGAGGCAGAGGCTCAGATGATTATTGATTACCTGGATCAGGGCGGAAAGGTCTATATGATTTCAACCTATACAGAAAATGAGCTGACAAATGTGAACCTGATCCTGAACCATTACGGACTGTCCAGAGTGGATGGCATTGTTGTGGAAGGCAATGCGAACTACTATTATCCGAGATACCCGTCTTATATTTTGCCGGCCTACGAAAGCCATACGATCACATCATCATTAAGCAGCAATAACCGTTATGTGCTTCTGCCTTCCGCACAGGGTATCCGCATTGGCGATACACCGCGGGATTCCATTACAGTGGATGAGCTGCTGACAACAAGTGATGAAGCCTACTCTAAAGTGAATGTGACCAATAATACGACAATCGAAAAAGAGGATGGAGATATTGATGGGCCATTTGCTGTTGCCGTCGCTGTCAGCGAAACGATTGAAGCGGATGAAAGCGATGCCGGGGAGACGAAGGAAGCCCAGCTTGTCTATGTGACGACAGCGGGACTGCTGGATGATACGATCAATTCGGTTGTTGCTGATGGAAATTACGATTTCTTTATGAACGGCATAAGCTGGATGAGCGGAGAAACATCCACCGTATCGATTCCTGAGAAATCGCTGACGTATACGTCATTAATGGTGAATGCCGGAAGCGCGAATATGTGGGGTATTCTTCTGATTGCCGTACTTCCGCTGGCCATTCTTGGCATTGGCGTAGCTGTCTGGATACGGAGGAGAAGACGATGAGAAATAAGCAGACTAAAAAAATGGCAGCCGCGCTGATTGTTCTTGTTATTGCCGTGGGCGCCTATATCGGGATGTCGGTGTGGAATAAAGCGGAATCCGAAAAGGAAGCTGCAAAAAATGCTTCCATTGATTTTTTAGATGTGACGGAGGACGATATTCAGAAATTTTCCTATGAATACAATGGGGAAACGATCACCTTTGTAAAAGAGGACGGCACCTGGTATCTGGAGTCAGACAAAAATTTCCCGGTAAAGCAGTCAACGATTGAAGGAAAGCTCAGCTCCGCAGCCAGCACAACAGCCAGCCGCAAAATCGAGATTTCTGAAGATAAGCTTGCGGATTACGGACTGGATGAGCCGGTAAACCGGATCACTGTGACCGACAGCAGGGGAACTGAAACGATCATGGAGATCGGCGACCAGAACAGCACAAGCAGCGAATATTATTGCAGGCTTAACGAGAGCAATCAGGTTTATATGGTGTCCTCTTCACTAAATACAATGATGTCCTTTGACATCTATACGGTTGCAGATATGGCGGATTTCCCGGATTTTGACATGGATTCTATCAAGGAACTGACGGTGGATGACGGCACAGATGTGCGAAGCCTTGACCCGGACGATGATTACGAGGCTTATTCGGCAATCAGCGGCCTGTATTATACGTCTCATGTGAATTACGATGCACAGGATATGTCCGAGTATGGTCTGGATGCTCCACAGTATACCGTAACGGTCCGTTACCTTGAAGAACCGGAAGAAGAAAGCGCAGAGAGCGAAAGTGCCGATACACAGGAAAACGCCGGCGATACGGACGGTTCAGAAACCGGAGAAGCGCAGGAAACCGAAGAAACCTATGATGAGGACGATCTTGTGACGGTGATCCTTTATATTGGTGATGCCACGGAGAACGGCTATTATGTACGTCTGGACGGCTCCAGCGAAGTTAATGAAATCAGCGCCGATAATGTGACAAGTATTGTGACGGAGCCGGAAGCTGAGGAAAGCGAGACGGCGTAAGCATCATAGCCTCCACAGAAAAATGCCCTTTATGCTTTTGTCACTGCCGCGTGTGCGGGGCTGGAAAACATAAAGGGCGTTTTTGTCTGAAAAAATGCGGAAATATTTGAATATGTACGATATATAGGGTATAATAACTACATTATCAATTTTTTGTGAAGAGGAAGGAAATGTCTTATGGAAAAAATCAAGGTAATGCTTATTTCGGGAAAGGTAACCTCCGAGCACTATTATCCGAAAGCCAATGAAGCTATCCGCACGATGCTGGAATCTACGGGACGCTTTGATGTCAGGGTTGTGGAGGAGTTTAACGGAGCCACAGAACGTATGCTTCAGGGATATGATCTGATTTTTCTCAATTATGACGGAAAATCAACGCCGACGGATGACTATGAACGCTGGGAGCCTGGAGCGGAAAAGGTATTTTTCGACTTTGTAAAAAACGGCGGCGGACTTTATATCCATCATTCGAGCATATGGCTTGAGGACGATCTTCCGGAAGAATATAAAAAGCTGTGGGGCTATTATGTAACGATGCCGGAAGGCCGAAAGGCTCCGGAGGATGATCTGATCGTCCGGAATCTCGCCCCGGAAGACCCGATCATGAAGGATATTGACGATTTTATGATTGTTCTTGACGACCTGTTTGCCGGTGTCAAGGAGGCTCCGGGAAAAAAGGAGGTTCTCGGCGGAATTTATGACGATATTAAGCTCTATCAAAAAGACTGGTGGCCGCCAAAGCATCATCCGGTTCATATTCCGGACGGCAAACTGGAAAATCTTCCGGGCATTAATACGATGCAGCCGGTCATCTGGAAAAACTATTACGGCAAGGGACGCGTATTCGGATGCAGTATTGGACATGGGATTGATACATACCGCCGGTTCAATTATGTGACCGTTCTCGTGCGCGGCGCCGAATGGGCGGCGACCGGCGAGGTCACCCTGGAAAAGCCAAAGCGCACAGGCACCGACCGCTTCAATGAATGGCCCTATTATCATAACAACTGAGACTGAAGCGTCTGCTCGTTTCTGAAAATGATCGCAAAACGGGGGTATAAAAGCGTAAATTCGTTTTTTATAGCCCCGTTTTGCCTTAAAATGGCCGTAAAGCCGGTTCTTTGACTGAATATGGACAAGGAGATAAGACATGCAATTAAATTTTAAACCATTGACCGCTAAAGATATGTCTGTTTTGGAGCCGTATTATTTTCTGCGGCATAACCGTACCTGTGACAGCGTTTTCCTGGAGAGCTTTATCTGGAAGGATTTCTATAATGTCCGCTATGCGATATGGGAGGATCGCGCACTGCTGTGGCTTATGGAAAATAACGGCAAATATTTTTCTGCGATGCCATTATGCCGGGAGGAGGAGCTTCCGGCGGCATTTAAGGCCATTGAGACCTATTTTAATGAGGCGCTTGGCTACCCGTTGGTGATCAACCTGGCCGATGCTGGGGCGGTAGAATATCTGGCATTGCCGCCGGAACAGTATTTGGTGGCGGAACAGGAGGATTCCAGGGATTACATTTATTCCGGCGACAGCCTGCGCAGCCTTTCCGGGCGTAAGCTTCACAAAAAGAAAAACCGCGTCAATGCTTTTATGCGTCAGTATGAAGGGCGCTATGAATACCGGAGGCTTGGCTGCGATTCACGGGACGAGGTTTGGAAGTTTCTTGACCGCTGGCGTCTTCAAAAAGGCGACTCCGTGGAAGAGCATCTGGATTTTGAAGTGTCCGGCATTCATGATATTTTACGGAATTGCTGTGAACTGAATGCACATATGGGCGGAATTTATATTGACGGGCGTCTGGAAGCCTTTTCCATTGGCAGCTATAATCCATTGGAGTCCATGGCAGTCATCCATATTGAAAAGGCCAATCCTGAGATCAACGGGCTTTACCAGGTAATCAACCAGCAGTTTTTGATTCATGAGTTCCCGCAGGCACAGTGGGTGAACCGGGAAGATGATATGGGACTTGAAGGGCTAAGAGCTGCCAAAATGTCCTATAACCCTGCGGACTTTGCGCGGAAATATCTCATCGAGCAGCTCGAAGGCCGGAAGGAGGGCTATCGCTGGGCAGAAAAGATCGATAACACGGCGGCTGGCTTTAACAGCCATACGACGGGGGCGAATGAAAAAGCCGACAGGGACAAAGCTGATGGAGACTTGGCATCGGGAGCGGTGCAGGAGATGACCGTGTCTTATCTTGACCGTGCGGATGCCGGGCTTACGCGGCCGCTGTGGGAGCAGTGCTTTCCCGAGGACGGGCCGGATTTTCTGGATTATTATTATGCAAAAAAGGTTACAGATAACCAGATACTTGCCGGAATGAAGGATGGACAGATTGTTTCCATGCTGCACCGCAATCCTTATACGGTACAAGTGCTGGGAAGGAAAATGACGCTGGATTATATTGTTGCCGTAGCGACCCGTGCGGATTGCAGGGGGCGCGGTTACATGGGTTGTCTGCTGACGAAAGCGCTTAAGGATATGTGCCGGGAAGGGCGCCCGTTTACATTTTTAATGCCTGCGGCGGAGGCAATCTATACGCCTTACGGATTTCGGATGATCGGAGATACATGGGAGCCGGATGTGGCGGCCGCAGACGGCGATGTGACGGCGGTTCCGGCAGCCGGGGATGGCAATGTAACGGCGGTTCCGGCGGCTGCAGATGGCAGTGAGGATGCGCAGATCGCCTGCTGGATGCAGGAGTGGATGACGGCTTTTGACGTGCATACCGAAAGAGATGAAAATTATGTCAGCCGCCTGCGCCGCGAGCTTAAAAGCGACGGCGGCGTCCTTTATGTTTTAAAGAAAGCTGGACAGATTGCCGGATTGAAGGCGCTTTGGGGAAAGGACGGCCGGGAGTTACGTTTCTTTTATGCCGGACAGGCTCTTGGCAAAATGAAGCGTGCAAAGCCGTCTATGATGGGACGCATTACGAATGCAGAGACGTTCCTTACTTTGTTTGGATATTCAGAGCTGTCCGGATTGCCGGAAAAATCTGCGCAGCCGGAAGCGATGGCAGACCTGCCGTACCGGCTCATCCTTCGCCTGCACGACCCGCAGCTTTCTGAAAATAACGGCGATTTTCTCTGGACGCTCAGACAAGGCGGAAGTGTTCTGGAGCGTCTTAAGCCCCAGGAAAAAAATGCCGGCATAAGCAGCGGTTATCCGGTGCTGGAAGCACAGATCAGCGATCTGGCACTGTGGCTTTTTGGACGCGAAGCTCTGGAGCAGCTCTGGCCGGAGTTTGCGGCTGCGGCTCCGGCTGCCTGCATATCTGTGCTAAATGAGCTCAATGTGATCCGCCGGGTATGCCTGGATGAAGCGGTGTAGCCTTTTCTTAATTTCAAAACAAAGAAATAAAATCGCTATTTTGATAAAATATCGATAGAGCTGCTTTGAAAGGAAGAGGATTTTTATGTCTGATAAGATATTGATCGTTGACGATGAAACAGAGATCGCAGACCTGATCGAGG
>CASFBR010000003.1 GCA_949292795.1 uncultured Eubacteriales bacterium | reverse complement strand
CTGCTATATCAGCCTTAAGTTCTGCTACGTCGCTCTTAAGCTCCGCAACATCACCTTTAACCTCTACCATATCGGCCTTAAGTTCTGCTACGTCGCTCTTAAGCTCCGCAACATCACCCTTAACCTCTGCCATATCGGCCTTAAGTTCTGCTACATCGCTCTTAAGCTCCGCTACATCACCCTTAACCTCTACCATATCGGCCTTAAGTTCTGCTACATCGCTCTTAAGCTCCGCTACGTCCCTCTTAACTTCAGCCATATCTGCTTCAAGGCGCGCTGTCCGCTGCTTCAGGTCTGCCACATCAGACTTCAGCTGTGCCACATCCACTTTAAGTCCGGCTACATCGGCTTTAAGTCCGGCAATATCCTGCCGCATCGCGGACATTTCCTGCTTCATTCCCCGAATCTCCAGCAAGATCAGGTCCAGCTTTTCTTCGCTGCTCATCCATTCACCTCCTGTCGCACGATTATGATCAGATGATCACCGCGCCCGCACCTGCTAAACGACGGTCGATCAAACAGCAGCCGGCAGCTACCGGTCACTGTGATTTTATTTTATCATAAACCAGGCGACATTCCAACAGCGAAATACCTCTCATTTTCGCAGGTTTTGTCCGTTTTTGTCAATGAATCCCGCCGCCTTCCGGCAGTTCTTCAGCTTGCAGAACGGTTCCTGTTTTTAAAGCATGAAGCCGGTCCCCAAGGATATGCTTCAGACGGTCATAAGCCCAGTCCCCGGTACAATGACCGGTATAAAAATGCGGCACACCGGTATTAAAAAGGCTTTGTCCAAGCTGTTCTATGCGCATTTCTCCCTGACGGTCTGCAGGAATATCTTTTAAATGAAAGCCGCCCATCAGTGCATACACCGGCTTACCCAAAAAGCACGGACGATCCGACACCTCACGGATGACCGTCTCCGGCCCGCTGTGACAGCAGCTATTTAAAACGAACAGGCCCGGACGTGTTTCCAGAACAAGGCTCTGCTCATGAGAAAAATCGTCATAGCAATAGCCATCCGCTTCCAGACGGCACATCCCTGCGGCACGGCCAGTCTCCCACAGCCTTTTTGTATGGTGTGCAATCAGCCATATCCCCGGGGCCAGCTGAACATCCCCCTCAACAGAAATGATCCGCTCCTGCCAGGTATTTAAAAATCCCTTTGGAAGCCCGATATACTTAAGCTGCCCTTCACAAAGCCCTGAAAGCTCCGGCTCCCCTGCTTTTTTCAGATGTCCTGGAATACGCCAGCAATTCTCCCGGCAGGATGCCTGCAAATAAAGTCCGGCATGAGTATTCTCTCTGAAAAATGTCTCAAACCCGCCGGAATGATCGTAATGCGCATGGGAAAGGACGGCTATATCCACCGCACCAAGGTCCACACGAAGCCTTTTTGCATTTTGAGCAAACAGCGCGGTTGTCCCCGCGTCAAGGAGCAGCTTGTGCGGGCCATATTCAATATAAACAGACAGGCCATGCTCTCCGGCCAGATGCTGTTCGTAATTGGATTTATTTTCCACAAGGGTGATCAACTTCACAAACGCCATCTCCTTCTTATACAATGAATAACCGCACGCGCCCCGGCACATACTTCTATCAAACCCCGATGCCACACATTTTTCCGGTAACGATCCGTCTTATGCCCAACCCAATCGTTTAGCCCAATCATCACAAAAAACCGCATTACACGGAGGTCAAAATGCACCATTTCAAGCAATTATCCTCAAAAGCTATCTCCCGGAGCCGCAGGGCACATGTTTTAGCATTTATTATCCCGGAGTCTGTCATTTATACAACCTACCTTTTGCTCGATCTTTGCTTTTCCTACACACTTATCTTGGCGGATTTTTTAAAATATGCCGGTATCATCGGCTGCTTTATTTACACACAATATATATGCGCGCAGATGCCGCCCAAAAAACGCCATTATTGCCTGAGCATCTGCGCCTTTCTTATCCTTTTTGCCGATTACTGCCTGTTATTTACAGATCAGTATCTTACGGGGCTTCTCATCTTTTTGGCCGTACAGCTCTTATATGCGCTCGTCCAGCAGTCCGCCAAAAAGCTTGTACATTTTCTGACCGCATGTGCCTTTGCAGCGCTTCCGGCTATGCTTTTTCTCCGGCCGGTCAGCCGGGCAGACCCGGCTCTGATCGCCGCAGCCGCCTTCTATATTGTAATCCTGGCAGCAAACACCACGCGGGCCTTTTCACTTTACTTTAAAAAGCACAGCCCTGACCGCCTGCTTTTTGCGCTTGGGCTGCTGCTATACAGCCTGTGCGATCTCAATGTCGGTTTGGCCAACAGCGCGCATTTTCTCACCAGCCAGGCACCGGTATGTTTACACATGCTGGCAGCACCGGCAGTCCGGGCCATAGCCACCGGCGCTATGTGGTTTTTCTATCTGCCCGCTCAGGTGCTCATCGCACTTTCCATCCCTGCCGAAAAAGACGCAGCTTTGCCAAAGGCACATACGCAAATACTGCCCGGACAAACATCCGGGCAGTATTGAGCACCGGTCTTAATCCCGGTAATAATTAATCAGGCAGCCTTTTAAAATAATCTCACGTTCATCATCTGTGAGCTCGCCAAGACGCAGCGTGAACTCAGACAGGCCGTCACCGCTAACGACAAAGGCACGGACCTCGGACACTTTATCGATCACAGCCTGGCGGATGCCCGGAATAAACAGATAATCCCCGTTTTTAAAGGGCAGTTCTCCGGCATCGATAAGAAATGGAAGCATTCCCCAGTTAATAAGGTTGGAACGGTAACGCTTCGTCGCATATTCATTAGCAATATTTGCCCATCCGCCAAGTACCTTCTGGCAGGAAGCCGCCTGCTCACGGGCGGAACCATCACCGGGCTTCACCGCAAAAATCGTGCTGCCGATACCGGTATTTTTCATATTCACATCCGGATATGCGGCCCGGATTGCGGCAAGAACCGGTGTAATCTCCTCAAAAGCCGTCTCCGGCGCTTCTCCGGCTACCCGCGCTTTTTCCGCTTTCTGAACCGCTTTGGCACGGCCCACATACGCCGGGTCTTTTCTGGACAGAGCAAACTCTGCCAGGCCAAGAGGATTGGAACGGTAAGAGGATGTCTCTCCGGACGGGATCAACTCATCCGTTGTTGTAACAGGGTCATGAATTTCAGACACAACCTTAAGTACAAGATGATCCGTCAGCGCTTCCATTGCCGGCCAATCCTTAATATTCGGGCCAAATTTAATCTCCACACTCGGATCTGCCACACCTTTGCTGTCAAAAACACGGTTATCATAAATCCGTTTATCGAAGAAATATTTCGGCTTTGTATAATTCACATCAAAATCTGTTGCCGCTGTCAGATAGCCTTTATTTGCCGCTGTCGCTGCAATAGAGCGGGCATCCATCAGGGCAACCGATGCGATCTGGCCGTTTTGGAGCTTGGAGCCTTCACGGTTCGGGAAGTTTCGGGTTGAATGACGGATACTTAAGCCATTATTAGCAGGCGTGTCTCCGGCGCCAAAGCACGGGCCGCAAAAAGCGGTCTTTACGATTGCGCCGCACTCCATCAGGGAAGCCACAGCGCCGTTTTTCACCAGCTCCATATAAATCGGCGTACTTGCCGGATATACGCTTAAAGAAAATTCATCCGGGCCAATGCTGGCGCCTTTGAGGATGTCGGCAGCATCGCAGATATTTTCAAATCCGCCGCCGGCACATCCGGCAATAATACCCTGCTCAACATAAAGACGCCCGTTATGCACTTTATCCTTTAATGTAAAATCGACCGCACCGTCAAGACTGACAAGCGCCTTCTTCTCACAATCATCAAGAATATCCATCAGATTCGCATTAAGCTCCTCGATCGTATAGGTATTGCTCGGGTGGAACGGCATCGCGATCATCGGACGGATCGTGCTCAGATCGATCTCAATCATTCCGTCGTAATAAGCTACCGTACCGGGGTTGAGCTCTTTATAATCTTCCGGACGGTAATGAATGTCATAAAATTCCTTTACAGCATCATCCGTTTTCCAGATGGATGAAAGGCAGGTCGTCTCTGTTGTCATAACATCCACGCCGATACGGAAATCCACACTTAAGTTTTTTACGCCGGGTCCTACAAACTCCATCACCTTATTATTCACATAGCCATTAGCAAAAACCTCGCCGATAATTGCTAAAGCCACGTCCTGAGGGCCAACGCCAGGCACCGGTGCACCGGTCAGATAAACGCCCACAACGCCGGGCATATTAATATCATATGTTTTGTTAAGCAGCTGCTTAACAAGCTCCGGGCCGCCCTCGCCGACGGCCATCGTTCCAAGAGCGCCGTAGCGGGTATGGCTGTCTGAGCCAAGGATCATCCTGCCGCCTCCGGCCAGCATCTCACGGGCAAACTGGTGAATAACAGCCTGATGAGGCGGCACATAAACACCGCCATAGCGCTTGGCACAGGTCAGTCCGAACATATGGTCATCCTCATTGATCGTTCCGCCCACGGCGCACAGACTGTTATGGCAGTTTGTCAGGACATACGGCATCGGAAACTTTTCCAGTCCGGATGCTCTGGCCGTCTGAATAATGCCCACATAGGTAATGTCGTGGGACGTAAGCTTATCGAAACGAATCTTTAGCTTTTTCATATCCGGAGCCGTATTATGCTCCTTCAAAATCCCGTAGGCAATCGTCTGCTGTGCAGCTTCTTCCTTTGTCACAGAACTTCCGGTTTTTGCAGCAATAGCTGCCGCTGCTTCCGGGCCATCCTCAATAATATCCATGCCATTGACAAGGTAGGCACCGCCATTATATAACTTTATCATTTGAAACCTCCTTAAAATTGTATACAAGCATGCAACTTTTGTTTACTATTATAACGAAAGTATAAATAAATTGCAATAATCAAATCCCTAATCCGCCAGTGGATAAAGCAGCGCCCGCACCGGACTTCCGTCAAGACCGGCAAGGCGCAGCGGCAGACATACGAGCCGGTACCGGCCGGCCGCCGTCTCCCGCAGATCAAGTGATTCGATCACTAAAATACCGGCGCCAAGAACACACCTGTGTACCGCGCCGTCCGTACTTTTTGCCGGTTCGATCGTCATATAATCGATACCGATACAGCTTACCTGCTTCCTTACCAGCCAGTCTGCCGCCGCTTCGTCAATGGCCGTATAATCGTCAAGCAATGTCCGTCCGCCAAAGCGCCGGGAATTTGAAGTTTTAAAAATCACCCGCTCTTTGGGCTGTATATTGCAGCTTTCTAAAAAATCCACAGAAATATCGCTGCCCGGGCCGCCCTTGTACTCAATGACACGGGCTTCGCCGTTGATCCGGCTTAAATCCACCTGATCCACAGAAGCGGCGCCCTCCACAAAATGCAGCGGTGCGTCCATATGCGTCCCTGTATGACAGCCCATGGAAAATGCCGCCACGTTGCACAAATCTCCGCGGGCGACCGCCAAATAGGGCTTCACCGTATACAAAGGGTCACCGGGATAAATCCGCAGTGTTTCGTCCACAGGATATGTCACATCTATATAATCCATCGCAAACATCGCCTCCTTCTACTGCTGTTTAAGAAAATTCCGGCAGTCCCGGCAAAGGCCGTAAAATACCGTTTTACTCTCATCGATCAAAAAATCCTCTGTTTCCAGCGTTTCCCGGACAAACTGCTTAATACACGGATTGTCCACATGGATCAGCTTCTGGCAGCGGATACACATCAGATGGCAGTGTTCACGGCACCCGGGCTGATCGCCCACATACTGGTAGCAGGCGGGAACCTTATCTGAAATCGTATACCGGCGGATCTGCCCTTCGCTTTCCAGCACCTTTAAAAAACGATAGACCGTCGCCTTTCCCACCGGCTCTCCCATCGCTTCAAGTCCGGCAATAATATCCTCAGCCCGTATATGGCTGTCACCACAGGCCTTTATATAATCCAGGATCACTGCCTTCTGACGGGTATTGCGCTGAAATTTTTCACCTGCCATGGTCATCGCGCTCCTCCTGGCCCGGTGTCACACAGCCTGCAAAAACCGCGTACATATCCGGCGCATATTTTTTTAAGGACAGCGGTTTCATCTTCGGAGAGGTAAAGCAATGGGTCGTTTTTCCCAAAGCGCACAGCTTTCCGCTCCCGCGGGCAAGCATACGATACTCGATCGTCATACGAATCCCGTTAAAATAGGTGACCTCCGGAAAAATCTCCACAGTCTCGTCAAAGCGGACATAATTTTTATACTCACACTGAGCCGAGAGCACCGGAATCAAAACCTGCCGCGCCTCCACTGCGGCATATGGCAGTCCAAGATGCGCCATATAGGCGATGCGTGCTTCCTCCATCCACCGTATATAATTGGAATGATGGACAATACCCATCTGATCTGTCTCATAATAAAACGCTTTCCGTTCATAGGCAAAGCCCTGCTCAATTTTAATTTCTTTCATGTTCCGATCAACTCCTTACGGCTAGTATAGCACAAAACGGCTATGTTTGTAAATTTGCGCGATCCACCAAAGCGGCGGACAATTTATTTAAAAATTTGCATATACTAATTGGGAAAGGAGGCTTTTAAGATGCATTTTAATCCCTTTGACCAGCGGCCAGTTCCGCTGGAGCAGACTTTTATAGACTGGAATACGATGTATCCCAGACCCTATGATAAAAATACGGTAAACCCTTATACAAAAACCCGTATCATTCTCATGAATGGAACTGAATTTGAGGCTCAGTGGTTTTCACGGAATTTTTCCAGACACTGCCCGGACAATGAGCTGCGCCGTGAGCTGGCGATGATGCGCCGCACGGAGCAGCAGCAGCAAAAACGCATTTCCTGTTTAAAGCCCCGGGATGAAACCATTCTGGAGCACACCATCGGCTATGAACAGCTCGCCGTTGATCTGACAGCTGCCATGGCCCGCCGTGAAACAGACTGTGATGTCAAAAATGCCATGGACCTGGCACTGCTTGAGGACTTCGATCATCTCTACCGTTACTCCAATCTTCTTAGCCTGGAATACGGCGAGGACCCTAAAAAGCTTGTAGGCGGATATACCGAGATCATGCCCGGGCGTCCGACAATCTCCGAGCACCGCTGCCCTATGGACAGCATTTTCAGATATGTGGACAACAAAAAGACGCCGCTGCTCACACAGCTTCAAATTAATATCATCACGGCCGCCGAGCAGCAGACGATGAATTATTATATGAATGTCGCGCCTTTTTACTGTAAATCAGACATCGGCCGCCGGCTTTATCAGGAAATCGCCATGATCGAGGAAGAGCATGTCAGCCAGTATGAAAGCTTAAAGGATACGAAAGTAACATGGCTTGAGGACCTTTTGATGCATGAATACACCGAATGTTATCTGTACTATTCATGTATGGAGTCGGAATGTGACCCGTATATCCGCAAAATCTGGGAGGAATGTCTGACACAGGAAATCGCTCATCTGCATAAAGCCAAGGACCTTCTTTACAAATACGAGCACAAAGAATGGCAGCAGGTTATTCCATGCAAAGAATTTCCTGAAATCCTTGTTCTTGGGCCGAATGTGGAGTATATCCGTCAGATTTTAGCCCAGACATCCGGAAACACACAGAAAAAATCCGATGTGGTCGCACTGGATCAGCTTTGCCGCGGAGACCGCTTTTTCCTTTATCAGCAAATTGTCAACCATGATGTAGCCTCTGTGGCCAGTCACAAAATCATCGATCAGTATATCTGCGCCAAAGGTCAGGACTACCGCTGCCAGACCGCGCCGGTTCCCATAGCACCGCTTAGCTGCCGGACATGTGATAATACTTTCTTTGCCCGGATACCGGCCGACACACCGGCGCAGTACTCCGTCTGCGGAAAAACATCCGATTGTAAACCATGCCTGTAACATCTCCATAAAAAACGGCAGCCCGGCCAGCATTTTGACCGGGCTGCTTTAAAAAGCTCCTGTTTTCACACTATTTCTGATCAGCATCCGGCATATCGCCGAAAAGAAGCCGTGAAAAATCATTTTTTTCATTCTGATCAATATAGCGGACGACTCTGGCAGGATTCCCCACTGCAAGCGCATTGTCGGGAATATCATTGACCACAACGCTGCCGGCTCCAAGTACGGCATTGTCCCCGATATGTACACCGGGAAGAACGACACAGTTGCCGCCAAACCAGACATTATTGCCAATATGCACCGAGCTGCCCCGGGCTGCTCCCGTGGCCCGCTCCCGTGCTGTCATCGGATGGTTGACTGCATAAATGCATGTTTTTGGCCCCATCAGGCAGTTATCCCCGATATATACCGGCGCACAGTCTAAAATCACACAGTCAAAATTGGCAAAAAACTTCTTTCCTACATGAATATTATAACCATAGTCACATTTAAACGGCGGCTTTATAAAAATCTGATCATCACAGGTGCCAAAAAGCTCTTTAAGCAAAGCCAGACGAAGCTGCGGTTCTTCCTCTGATGTGGCGTTATAGCGGGCCGCCAGCGTGCGTGCCCGCTTCTTATCCTCCATCAGTTCCGGCGCACCTGTCATAAATATCTCCCCGTTGGTCATTTTCTCGCGTTCTGTTTTCATATTCTGTACCTCATTTCATTTTTATAACGATTCTGTCATGCGGCCGGGGATAACAAAGCCCGGATTATCTTGCACATGTCCCGCATTAAATCTATTGTACCGCGTCTTTTCCAATAATTTCAAGTAAAAATTCAAGCGGCTCCTGCAGGCCAAAAGCTTCACGGCACTTTTTTTCGGCCTGCCCCGCCGGGCATACGCATCAGCAGAAGTTCATGGGCCACAAGCGGCAGTGATGAGAGCACAAGCAGCATCCCCCACTCACCGGCAGAAAGCTGCACGGTTCCAAAAGCCCGCACAAGTCCCCCAATTTCCGTTACTGCAAGCTGCAAAAGCAGTCCGAGCCCTGCGGCCACAAGCATGAGACGGTTTTTCAGCAGCTCCATATGAAAGACCGAACGCTCCACATTGCGCATGCCAACGGCATGGAAAAGCTGCGACATGCCAAGAACCGTAAAGGCATAGGTCTGGCAGCGGGTCAGCACAGCCGTATCTTCCAGGAGAGCCGAAACCGAGCGCAGTGTCACCGCTTCCCCGGACGCGCGCAGCAATCCCAGCGGAAGCGCAAGGAATGCCGTCAAACTGATCAGGGCGATCAAAGCGCCATAAAAAATCGTGCAAAACATACCGCCATGGGCAAATAATCCCTCCGCCGCTTTTCTCGGCGGCCGGCGCATTAACTGGCGCGGATCATTTTTATCAACCCCCAGAGCAAGTGCCGGCAAAGAATCGGTAATCAGATTGATCCATAAAATATGGCTGGCTTTCAGCGGTGCTCCAAAACCTAAAAGCACAGCTGCAAACATTGTAATCAGTTCGCCAAAATTGGACGACAATAAAAAAATGATCGCTTTTTTAATATTGCCGTAAATGGCACGCCCCTCCTCGATCGCATGCTTGATCGTGGCAAAATTATCGTCCGCCAAAATCATATCCGATGCGTTTCTCGCAGTATCTGGACCCTTTTTACCCCTAGCAATACCAAGCTCTGCGGCTTTGAGCGCCGGCGCGTCATTGACGCCGTCCCCGGTCATAGCTACAATATTGCCCCGAGCCTTTAGCGCCCGCACGATCCGCACCTTATGCTCCGGCGATACCCTGGCAAATACACGGATTGAATCAATCACCTCTGCCAGTTTTTCATCACTAAGCGCGTCAAGCGCAGCTCCGGTCATACATTCCTGACGGCTCCGGGCGATTCCAAGCGGCCTGGCGATTGCCAGCGCTGTATCGGCATGATCTCCGGTAATCATCACGGTGCGCACGCCGGCCTTTGCAAACTCCTCCACAGCCTGACGCACCATCGGTCTGGGCGGATCGATCATCCCAGCCAGGCCGGCAAATACGAGCCGTTCTTCCTTTGGCACAGGAACCCCCGTCCCCGCCAGAGGGACATCCTCCGGGCCATATTCACGAAACGCCAGCGCCAGTACTCTCAGCGCCTGGGCCGACATCTGCTCCATCGCTTCGGTAATTTGCCGGCGCTCTCTTTGTCCCATCGGTTTAATCTGACCATGGGCATATAAAAATGTACAGCGGGATAAAAGGACATCGCAGGAGCCTTTTGTAAATGCGATCCACCGGCCATGATTTTTGTGGAGGGTTGTCATCATTTTTCTTCCTGAATCAAATGGTATCTCTCCCAGACGCACATACTGAGCTTCAGCCTCCACCTTTTTTTGTCCGCAGCCCGCGGCCAGCTCTGTCAGTGCCAGCTCTGTCGGATCGCCAATGCGTTCACTGCCGGAAATTTCCGAGTCATTGCACAGCAAAAAGCCTCTGCACAAAAGCTCCAGACCCGGCGATGCACCAAAGGGGGCATCCATAAATGCCTGATCCACATAAAGCTTTGTCACGGTCATCTGATTCTGAGTCAGCGTCCCGGTCTTGTCAGAGCAGACGACATTGACCGCGCCCAATGTCTCCACACAGGGGAGACGCCGAATGATCGCATGGACCTTAACCATCCGCGACACACTTAAAGCCAGTACGATCGTAACAATAGCCGGAAGCCCTTCGGGAACAGCGGCCACAGCAAGTGAAATAGCGGTCATAAGCATTTCCGGGATATTTTTATGCCATAATACAGCAATCACAAACAAAAGCACACACAGGCCGACGGCAAGCACGCTTAAAAATTTTCCCAAATCCGCCAGACGCTTTTGAAGCGGTGTTTCCTGGGGCGGCGACTTACAAAGCATACCGGCGATCTTGCCGATCTGTGTTTCCATTCCGCACGCAACGACAATGCCTGTTCCCCAGCCGGCCGCAGCACTCGTAGACATGAATGTCATATTTTTCTGATCACCGATGGCTGTTGTTTCTCCCGCGGGCATAAAACGTGCATCCTTTCCCGCAGGCACGGATTCACCGGTCAGCGCAGACTCATCCACCTTTAGACCGGTCGTTGTCACAAGCCTGATGTCCGCAGGTATCTGATCACCTGCCATCACCTTGACCACATCTCCCGGCACAAGAAACCGTGCCTCCACTTTGTGATAATGTCCATCCCTAAGTACAAGCGCATGGGGGCTCTGAAGCCGTTTCAGCGCTTCCAGCGCTTTCTGGGCTTTTCCTTCCTGGATCACACCAACGGCTGTATTCATGGCAACGACCACAAGAATGATCAGTGCATCGCTGATTTCTTGCAGGCACAGCGAAATTCCTGCCGCCGCAAGCAGCACCCAGATCAGCGGTTCATTCATCTGTTCAAAAACCATCCTCAGAACAGACTTTCGGTCATCATCCTTTAATTCGTTATAGCCATATTGATTCAGACGCTCTTTTGCCTCTCTGTCGCTTAACCCTTTTTTTATATCTGTTTTCAAATACGCGGCGGTCTGCCGGATGGTCTGTTTTTCATACACCTTGACTACCTCCTTATCTCGTCACAGTATATGTCCCGCATTGTTTTGTTATGAATCCTGCTTTGCATGGTTCTTAACCTGCGGTATTCCAGAACCTTCACCCGTTAAAATGTCTGCCCGCGCGTGCGCATCTTAAGCGGAGCTTTTTTATTGCACAGGAACGCCGTTTCCTATACAACAAAGGAACAACGTCTCCTATATGACAAAAGTCCGGGTTCCTGCCTTGCGGCAGGCCCCGGACTTTTGTTGACACCGTTTTGATCCGGTATCTTTTAATCAGGTTTTCTTTATAAATTTCGTATGACATTTCGGACAGCTGATCTCTATTCTGCCCTTTCCCTTCGGGATACGGATTTTCTGCCGACATCCCGGACATTTAAAGATACGGTAGGTTTTTCGCTGTTCCATCATATATTTCTCTTTTCCAAACAGACGGCGTATTCCGCCGGTCAGCTTAAGAAACTTTTGATTTTCAGCATAACGCTTCTGATAATTCCGGGAAAACACACGGATATATCCAAGAACAACGATCACGATCCCTACCAGATAGATCAAATTGCTCACGATCACCGGACGTCTCACAAATGCTGCAATAATGACAATGACCAGCCCAACGAGCATCATCACCTGGGAAAGCCGGTCAAGACCATAGCGTCCCTGCATGAAACGAATCAATCTCTCTTTCATAGACCGATTATAAATACTCCTTTCCATTAAGCTTGCGCTCTCTGAGACGATCTTCCTCGCTCATATAGCGGACGAAAATACGTTCAAAGATCAGAGTTGCAAGAAGCGCACCCAATGTCGGCATAAAGAACAGTGCGATCGGAAAGATATACATGATCAGCAGCGTCCCAAGCACAACAAGCAGCGCCAGAAAAGTCCACGGAAGATGACGTACTGTCATATAAATGCAGTTTTTTGCCACGCTCTTTAACGGCGCCGAGAATCTGGCAATATATGGAAATATGTACAGCGCAACCATCGCCACGACAACGGCAAAAACGATAAAAAATACCTTCGCGCCAAAGACCCAAGCTGCCTCACCGCCAATAATCCCGACAATCTGGACATCGTTATAAAGCAAAAGCAATAAAAGTGCAATGATGATCCAAAGGATCGTCGACTGCTTGAAGGATGATTTAAATCCTTTCCAGAACTGCTGCCATACATAGCCCCGGCTGTTGCGTATCGTCTTATTCGCCGTATAGTAAAGCGCTGATGTGGATGCTCCAAAGGTTATGATGGGGATTGAAAATACAACCCACAATATACTCAGGAAAATACAATCCAAAATCTTGCTGATTCCCTGCATCAACGGACTTTCCAAGCTGAAAATACCACCCATAGTCAATAAATCCCCTTTACTGTTAAACTCATAGCGTAACCGCATCGTCCCAACGATTACATCATATCCATTATACATGAACGGCCCCCTGATTTCAAGGCGGCCGTCCCTGTTTATGAATATTTAATAAAGTTATGCTTTATACCGGCTACGATGTATCGTTTAAAACAGCACAGCTGTTTCCGGTGCCATCACCGGCGCCAGAGTCTGACGGTCGCGGGTAATATACAGGGCAACCGGCTGACCAAGCTCGTCATAAAAGGTCAGCTTCAGATCGGCCATAGCCTCCGGCAGCTCGCAAATAATCAGCAATGCATCCTCGGCAGTAAACGTATCGAAGCTGCAAAAAATTTCTTTTTCAATAAACTGATCACCGTCATAATCGACACCGATCAGCTTCAGGTCTGTCAGTGATTTTTCGGTCCAGAACACAAGGCTCTCCCCCTCCGGATCGATCGTAATCGTTTTGACCCGGCTGCTGTCATAGCCTTCCATATCTTTATCCGTCAGAAGCTCCAGATGGTACACCGTTTCCTGGCCTGCTACTGCGTCGTCTGCGGCTATATCCGGCGCTTTTGTCTGTCCGTCCTGAACACTGCCCCCGGAATCTGCTGTTCCGGAAGCATCGCTTTCTGCACGGTCCGAAGCCTCTTTGTTACGATCCGCAGCAGATGCAGTCTGGTCTGTCTGTATGTCCCCGGCAGCAGATGCTTCCTGGTCTGTCTGTGTGTCCCCGTCAGGCGGAAGCGCCCCGGTATCTGACAGCAAATCTCCGGAAGCTGCTGTGCTTTGCTTCGCTTCCGGAGCTGTCCGGGCACAGCCGGTCACTGCGCACACACCAAGCATCAGCACAAGCGCCGCACATAAAGCCCGGAAGGCTCTTCGCTTAAACATCATTTCCGATACATCTGACATCCTTTCATCATCCTTTCTTCATTGCCAGCTAGCTGACCGCTGCCCACGCTTTAGCCAAAACAGGCCGTCCATCCCGTTTTCCATATGATCCGGGCATGTAGCCAGGCAGCCGGTCATATGCTGTGGAAGCCCTTTCCAATGATCTCACTTGTATTGGAGATGAGAATAAAGGCGCTGGGCTGGGTCTGATGAATAAAGTTTCTCAGCCGGACAGCCTCGGTGCGGCTGAGTACTGTATTTACAATATGCTTTTCCTGTCCGCTAAATGCGCCGGTTGCTTCAATTTTCGTTGCACTTCGCTTCAGATCATGGATAATAAAATGGCAGATCGGTTCAGGATCATTGCAAATGACCGTAAAATACTTGCACAGATGGATATTTTCAATAATCCCGTCCACCATGAACGACTTCACGGTCAGTCCGAGAAACGCAAACAGGCCGGTGCGTATATCAAAAATAAAGCAGGTGGCTGCCGCCGCAACAATATCGGTCACAAGCAGCGCCATGCCGATATTGATGCTCGTATACCGTTTAAAGATCATCGCGAGAATATCCGTGCCGCCGCTGGATGCCCCGATATTAAAAAGGATCGCTGAGCCCAGTGCCGGCAGGGCAATGGCAAAGCACAGCTCAAGCATCGGTTCATCGGTAAACGGCCGGCTCATCGGATATATCCTCTCAAACAATGACAAAAGCACGGAAAGTAAAATGGAGGTGTATGCGGTTTTTGCGCCAAACTTACGGCCGAAAAAAGCAAACCCAATGGCCAGCAGGATCATGTTCAGCCAGAAGCTGATGTCGCTGGCGGACATTGGAATAAACTCGGCAAAAATGACGGCAAAGCCGGTGACACCGCCAAAGGTAAAATTATTAGGGAACTTAAAAAAATAGACGCCGACAGCCATCAGCACGGTACTGAATGTCAGCCAAAAAAATGTTTTCCACTTCTTCATCTGTCCGATTTTTCCAAACATCGCCCCAAATCTCCTTTATCATTGCCGGAAGCTGCCGCCAGCGTCTGGCGGCAGCATTTTTGTGTCTGCTTTCTAAGCCTGTTTCAAGGCAGACAGACGTTCTTTAACCTGTGCCATCATATTTGTATATTTTTCAAGCTTTTCCCTCTCGGAAGCAATCTTGGCCTCCGGCGCTTTATTGACAAAGTTTGGATTGCCAAGCATACCGTTGCAACGGGCAATTTCCTTTGTAAGCTTTTCTTCCTCGCGGGTCAGGCGCTCGATCTCCTTTGTAATATCCACAAGCTCGGCAAATGGCATATAAATAACCGCATCATGGATCACCGCAGATACCGCGTCATCGCCGATACCTTCTTTTCCGGCCTGCACGGTCACATCACTGGCAGCGGCCAGCGTTGCAAAAAATACCCGGCTTGTCTCAAAAACTGTGCGCACTTTCGGATTTTCCGAGACAACGATCACTTTTGCCTTTTTGCCCGGCGCCACATGCATCTGCGCGCGCACATTACGGATACCGCGCACGGCCGACTTGATCATTTCCACAGCATTTTCTTCCTCAGGAAAATGCCACTCCGGCTTAAATACCGGCCATGCAGAAATCATAATGGATTCCTTTGCATTCTGAACGTTTCCGAAAATTTCTTCTGTGATAAAAGGCATGTATGGATGCAGCAGCTTTAAAGCCTGGATCAGCACCGTCTTTAAGGTCCACAGTGCCGCCGCTTTTGTCGTATCTTCATTATTGTAAAGACGTGGCTTCACCATTTCAATGTACCAGTCGCAGAACTCTTCCCAGATAAAATCATACAGCTTCTGCACGGCGATGCCGAGCTCGAAGCGGTCCATATTATCGGTAACCTCTTTAGCCAGTGTATTGGCTTTTGACAAAATCCACCGGTCAGCCTGTGTCAGGTCTGATAACTGAACCTGATCGGTCGTAATACCGTCAGCTTCAGCCTGTTCAAAATTCATCAGCATAAACCGCGACGCATTCCACACTTTATTGGCAAAATTCCGGCTGGCTTCCACCCGCTCCCAGTAAAAGCGCATATCATTGCCCGGCGCATTTCCGGTCACTAACGTAAAACGCAGTGCATCGGCGCCGTATTTATCGATGACCTCCAGAGGGTCAATACCATTTCCAAGCGATTTACTCATCTTGCGTCCCTGAGAATCGCGCACAAGGCCGTGGATGAGCACCGTGTGAAATGGTACCTTTCCGGTCTGCTCCAGTCCGGAAAATACCATTCGGATCACCCAGAAGAAAATAATATCATAGCCGGTTACAAGAACATCGGTCGGATAAAAATAGTCAAGGTCCTCGGTCTGCTCCGGCCATCCCAGTGTCGAAAACGGCCATAATGCCGATGAAAACCAGGTATCCAGCGTATCCTCATCCTGATGGATATGCGTGCTGCCGCATTTCGGGCATTTTACAGGGGCATCCGCCTTGCGGGCCACAATGATCTCACCGCAGTCATCACAGTAATAAGCCGGAATACGGTGCCCCCACCAGAGCTGACGGGAAATACACCAGTCGCGGATATTTTCCAGCCAGTTCAGATATGTTTTATCAAAACGTTCCGGCACAAATTTCAGATCGCCGTTTTTCAGCGCATCGATCGCCGGCTTTGCCAGCTCATCCATTTTTACAAACCACTGCAGCTTCATCATCGGCTCTACGGTCGTCTTACAGCGGTCATGGGTTCCGACATTATGGTCATGAGCTTCGACCTTCACGAGCAGGCCAAGACGCTTAAGCTCTTCCACAATCGCCTCACGCGCCTCATACCGGTCCATACCCGCATATTTGCCGCCGTTTTCGTTGATCGTACCGTCATCATTCATCACGTTGATCTGTTCCAGATTGTGTCGTTTCCCCACTTCAAAGTCATTCGGATCGTGTGCTGGTGTGATTTTTACCACTCCCGTGCCAAATTCCATATCAACATACTCATCTGCCACCACTGGAATTTCTTTATTCACGATCGGAAGGATCACCCTCTTTCCGATCAGATGCTTATAGCGCTCATCATCCGGGTGAACGGCCACTGCGGTATCGCCAAGCATTGTTTCCGGACGTGTCGTGGCAATTTCAACCATCTCATCAGAGCCTACAACCGGATAATTAATATGCCAGAAATGGCCGGCCTGATCTTCATATTCAACCTCCGCATCCGAAATGGTCGTCTGACATACCGGACACCAGTTGACAATACGGTAGTCTTTGTAAATGTAGCCTTTTTCGTAAAGCTTTACAAACACTTCCTCCACCGCTTTATTACAGCCCTCGTCCATGGTAAAGCGTTCTCTGTCCCAGTCGCAGGAGGAGCCAAGCTTTTTAAGCTGGCTGATGATACGCCCGCCATACTCTTCTTTCCACTGCCATGCCCGCTCAAGAAACTTTTCGCGGCCAAGCTCTGCCTTATCGATGCCCTCTGCCTTGAGCGCTTCGATAATCTTTACCTCCGTAGCAATGCTGGCATGATCCGTTCCCGGCTGCCACAGCGCATTATAGCCCTGCATCCGCTTATAGCGGATCAAAATATCCTGAAGGGTATTGTCAAGCGCATGGCCCATATGCAGCTTTCCTGTAATATTTGGGGGCGGGATCACGATCGTAAACGGTTTTTTACTGCGGTCCACCTCTGCATGAAAATATTTTTTATTGAGCCAGCGCTCGTAAATTTTCCCCTCGATCGCCGATGGATCATAGGTTTTTCCAAGATTCATAAAAACGCATCCTTTCTCTGAATTTAAAAATTATAATAAAGAGTTCCGCCTGCAAAGCCCAAGCACCAAACGCAGCCGCTTCAGCGGCAGTTTTCTGATCGCGTGCGTGCGCATCCCAGGCGAAGCTTTAAGCTTTATTATTGCATAGGAATTTTCCTGTACAATAATAAAGAGCCTCCGCCCTCTAAAGGGCGAAAGCTCGCGGTACCACCTTTACTTATGGATTGGCGCTAAGGCGCCTTCCACATCTTTTGTCATCGTTAACGGAATGACCCGTTACCGCCTACTTACCACAGCGTGTTCGGCGATACTGTTCGGAAGCTACCTTCAAAATCTGCAACTTCAGAGGGCTTTTCAGCCGGTGAGCCCTCCTCTCTGACAAGTGTCCGATCTTTACTCCTCTTCGTCACTACATTTTTCGCATATACTTTATATCTATATGCCTTTATGGCCATATGCCGCCCAAACCGCGGCATCCGGATACTCCAGCCATACTCTTCATATTTACAAAAAGCACCGCCTTCCTACCCTGGTATCATATTATCGATAATTGCCGTGTTTGTCAAGAATATTTTTCTCCCCGATACCATACTTTAAGTCCCTGAAGGTACGCGTCCCGCTTAGCGGCAAAGCCTTCCCTTGAGGTGTCCTCATACATATACTGAATCAGCTTCATACGGTCGTTTTTGCTGCTTTTGGAATCGGCCTCAACCTTATCAAAGGCTTCCACAAGCTGCGCCACCTCTGTCTCCTCAAGACTGCTGTTTTCAACAGCATCAAAAAAGGTCGTCTCATCACCAAGGAGCTTGGCCGTCCACAGCAGGCATTTTAAAGACTCCTCATTCTGGTTGAGATGCCATGCTTTTTTAAAACAGTCTTTTGCAGATTCAAAATTCATCACCCGCGTGTAGGCAACGCCGAGATTGTGCCATGTATTTCCCTTAAAATCGCGGGTCACCTCGTCCTTTGCTCCGTGCTCCATATCGTAAATAACATTGCAGTAGCCCCGGATCGCTTCAATATACCGGCAGTAACGGATAAGGTTATCTGCGGACAGCTTTTTCGCCTCTGTGGGATTCTGGTGTGACAGATCATCAATGATCGCCAGAAGCTTTTTGCACGCCTCCGGCGGATAATAATCGACAAAATTCATCAGATAGCGCACAACATCCTTCAAAGAGCCGCCGCTTCGCATAAGGTTTTTAATACCCTTGACAAGGACCGGCTCATTCATGTCTTTCTCCAGCCAGTACAGCAGCTCCTCATTAAAGGTCTCCAGCGTCACCGCATAAATATTTTCGTAAATATAATAGCACAGCTCTTCCACAGAATATACCTTCATCCCGCTGACATTAAAATAATACGGAGCCTGATTGGCAATCTCGCGGTTTAAAATAAGCCGGCCCGAGCTTTCATAGTTTTTTGCCGGTTCATACTCAACGACATTTAAACGCATCTTCCATGTCTTATCCGTTGCCGGATACAATGAGCCAAATCCCATGTCCTCCATGATTACCTGGCAGACTCTGGAATCCTCAAATTCAATATGCATACGGATGCGCGTCGTCCGGTCCGGCCGGTCCGGCAAATTATCAAGCGTCAGCGGAATCACCTTTTCCTGGCTGGTAACAAAATCCCGCACATGCAGCGGCACAGTGTCGGTGCCGTCCAAAATAAACTCGGCGCTTTCCCGGATATTATACCAGTCCGATCCGGCTTTTACCAGATCAATCTTAAGATTTTCCCGTCCCCGGGTCACTGCCAGATAAATATTGACCGGCACCATCTCATCGCAAAGCGCGATAAAATTCTGATTTTTTGTCTTTGTAGCCTCAAGCATACTATTGTAGCAGGCGCCTTTGGCAAACAGGTTCTGGCCGATAAAGCCTTTCCGGTTATTGCATACCTGCTTTAGGGAGAGGTTCATCCAGTTTCCCAAAAAGCCGCGCCCCACGAGATAGATTGTCGAAACATTACGCTTTCCGAGAACTTCCTTGATCACTCCGAGGAAACGGCGGTCCAGCTCCGGCGGCGCAAGCGTCTTATAATCCTCTCCGCCAAGATATGCCGACAAATCCAGGCTGACCGGCGTTACGACAACAGGCGAGCGTCGGCGGTTAATGGACAGATGGCAGTACGAAAGCCCTTCATCATCGTATTCAAACAGCCCTACGTCATGGGACCAGAGCTCCTTTGGCTGGCAGAGCGCGTAGCTTTCATAGCTGGCTACATGCTGCTGGATTTTTAAACAGCCCGGCTCAATGCCAAGCTTTGGCCCAAATTCCAGCAGGTCTGCAATCAGCTCCTTTGAATACTCCCGTGCCGTAAATGTCAGCCATTGCGGCTTCCCGTGAGGATAGTAGCGTTTAATCAGCTCCAAAGAGCGGCTGATAAATTCAAATAAGAGCTCCTTTTTGGAAAATGTCTGGCCGCCCGCCGATAACACCGGCTCGGAAGCATAATCCACAAGAAAATCCCGGATAAAAATAACGTCATCACCGGCATCAGCCGGCGCCTCCCCGCCGTAGGTCCAGGAGCCGTCCTTTTTATTTTTGCACAGGCAGGTCGGAATTTCATAAGCATTTTTTTTGCCCGGCAGACAGATGGAGTCCACCTCATTTTTTTTCTCATTATAGCAGCTGATCTGGGAATATGCATTGCCCAGATCGTAGCCGACCCATAAATATGTCACCGTTTCACTCATATTCCCACCTCCTACTGTATCAGCGTAAACAGCCGCTTGGACATATAACGCAGCGATTCAAAGGTTTTCATGCTTTCTTCCAGGGCAATGTCCGCGTCATCCTTTGCCTGGGTGATCATCTGATTCACCCACTTAATGCCGTTGGACGGCGCAGCCCCGGACGTATCCCGGGCCGTTAGCGTCTGTCCGTCTGTGATTGATTCCACATAACCGTTCTTTTCGGTAATGTGGTAGCAGATTTCCTCATTGGCAAAAATTGTAAATGCCTTGACAAATATTCCGCCAAAAACATTCGTCATATCTTCGATCACATATGAACCGGACGGCTGTCCGATCTCATGGCACTCATAACAGATCGTTACTGTATTTTTCGGATTGGTACAATGCTGTACATAGACCTTATCCAAAAGCTCCTCCGGAAGCTTCGCGATCTTAACAAATGAAGCGAAAAACGGCAGGATCATACCTTTTTCCATAAAGCATCCGAGCTGTGCCCGGACCCAGTCCTCATGCCCGGACAATGCGCTTTCAGAGCCGGCGTAATATTTCAGCAGCGCCAGGGCGCAAACCTCGCGGGCCTGCTCCAGCTGCTCCAGCTCGATCTCCACATAGCCAAAAAGTGCCGGGTCCGTTTCCTCCTCACGGACAAGATAGCGGTAGCAGTAAAACGCAAGAAACGCGCGCACAACTCTGGCATCCGGCCGGGCCTTATAGTATGAAGCAAAAATCTCCAGGCCGTTGCTGACAAAAGACTCTGAAAATAAAATCTGGCACAGAAGCCGTTCCTCCAATATAAATGCATTCACCTCAAAGTCTCTGGCCGCTCTCCAGATGGCATATAAATCCTTTGTCGTGCCAAGATAATACTTGATCAGATATTCCAGGATCACATCATCATACTTTCCGCACGAAAAAGCGTAATAGGACATCTGCGTTATGAGACTGTTCTGTGAATAATCTGTGCTTCGGATCAGACGGGAGCACAGGCGCATCAGCTTTTTGTCCTGGATATTTTCATAGCCGTAAATTTTTATGGCGTCCAGTGCCTTTTCATACAGTCCGCGCTGGATATAATATTCAATAATGCGGGCGCGCTCGGCCGTATCCATCAGGCTGATGTCCAGACGCAAAAGGTATTTCTCAAGCGTCTCCCCTTCATAATTGTCATAGTAAAAATCAATCAGATTTTTAAGCACGTTTTTCTGGTAAGCACTCCGGATATTTGGCAGCCTTAACGTGCGCTTATATATATCTATGGATGCCTCATCCATCTTCTGATACTTCATGGCACGTTCGCTTCGGTTCATTAGGATCATCGGCTGCTCAGGGTCCATACGGTAACATTCCTTTAAAAGCCCCGGGTCGTCCATCAGCCGGCGGAGCGTAAATTCTACGGAGCCAATATAGCGGTTATCATCATGATCCACAAATATGAGCTGATATTCATCCATATAAATATCCACAAAGGCGACGCCGTCATTTAACGGATAATACATATCCTTCTCCACCTCCCGGTGTGAGACGATCACGCCCCGGATTCCCGGATGGTCGCAAAAAACCTGGTATTTAAACAGTACTTTTGGAAGGAAGCCCGCGGTCTTTGTGTTCATCTTTTCCAGCGTCACAAACTGATGGTAAAGCACAACCATATTGCGGCTGATATATCCGGCTTTAAGCTGCTCGTAGGTGAAGGCTTTGATAATGTTTTCATAATCCCGGTAAATCTTCGGCAGCGTATCCCGGTGGTTCACCACATAGGCATAAATAAAGGCTTTTTTCGCCACGGACATCTGATTATCATAATTAAAATAGATCAAAACGCCCAGCGGTAAATCTGTCGCCTGACTCTCGTCCAGGGAATACATATAATACTCATAAATATCTGTCAGCTTTAAGGATGATTCAATGCCCAGGGCATACCAGCGGTTATACACATGATCCGTCTTATGGCCCTTGATGAGCATACTGCACACGGCCATGAGAATCTCCTTTTTTTCATAAACCTCACACAGTTCAATGAGCGTCTTTAGCGCCAGCTCGTCAAAAACCCGGCTGTGTACGCAAATTTCCGCGAACTGATACACAACGTCATTTTTTAAGCAGCCCCAGTGAGACGCCCAGGCAATAAGCAAAATCTCAAAGCGCCCGAACTCCCGAAGCAGCGACGGGTCCTCATTAAGCGCGCACACCGCCTCCCAATACATCAGCGGGCTGCGGCAGCCCTTTGCAAACTGCTCCTTGACAAGCGCAAAACGTTTCTGAGCGGACAGCTTATCGGTCATATGAAAAATAAACCACAAAAGCTGCCAGTCGTCATACTGCCGGCTGTAATCCGACTCCAGCTTATCCAGGGCAAAGCGGGTATACTCCTCGTCCTTTCTCAAAAGCGCTGTCAGATATAAGTAATACCCATAATAGATGACAGACTGGTGACGGATTTCACGTCCGTTTTTATGATCGAGCAGCTCATGGGCATTGCCCTCTTCCCCGGCAAGGATGGAAAAATGAGCTTCCATCAGCTCATAAATCAGCTCATTGCTGTTATTGCGGCAGCAGTCCACATCCTCCCGCGTCTGGCGTATCCACTCTTCTTTGGACATGCGCTTCATGGAAAGCTTCAGATAGTTATTGAAAATCTCATAAACGCTGCTGCGTATGGAGCGCCGCTGGCTGCTCTTTGTGCTTTTATCCTCCTGCATACAGTTGACCGGTATCTCGATCGTCTCATCAAAGGTGGTAATGATAATCTTTCCGTAATTATTCCCCTGGCGGAATGCCTCCGGATAGATCATATATTCCAGCTCATAATAGCTGCCAAGAAAATCCTCCGTTGTCAGGTCCCGCTTATATACTTTAAGAAAATCCCCGACCGTCCGGACACTTAGCTTTTTATAGCCCCATGTGTCTTTTTCGATCACAAGCCGTTCGCTTACGCTGTCGGTCACATTTTCAAGATAGATTTCATCCTGAGATACACGGATAGAAACCGGCTTTTTCCGGCGGATCGTACACAAAAATTCTTCCAATGCCTGATTCGTATTGCGCGACCGGATCAGATTTTCATAAATATGCGCATGTTTTTTATTGACAAGAAAGACGCGCTCAAAATCCGGCGAGCGGAACAGCTTTACCGCCTCGTGCCAGTTGGACTGGGCCAGAGCGGCAAACTGATGAAGGTCTTTAATCCTGCCGATGCTCGTCTCACAAAACGGCATGCACACATGCGCGGTAAATGGAATTTCAAGCTCACCGCCGTTGCTGATTATACTGAAATGCCCTTCAACCGTCTCTCCCGGCTCCAGTGTCCTCGGATCAAACGTATAGTTGACCCTGCAGGCTTCTCCTACGATCATCGTCTCCTGGCACGACACCAGCTTATTGGAGGAAAAGACCATGGCCCGCACAGACAATCCATTGATGCTATTGACATCAAAAAAACCGGAACACGGGGTCTTTGCCTCGGCCTCGATCGTTACCGTCTCCTCAGAAACGACAATATCCGGCTTTTCATATTCAAATATTCCCCTGGATAATAAATTAATCTTTTCCTTCAATGCTTCTCACCTGCAATCTCTTTCTTTTTGTATTTATGCCTGATATACTGTCACCTATTTTGTATTTTTCACACATTTTGTATTTTATAGTATAACACTAAATCACAGTGGGACGCAACATTTATGTCACGGGCAGCCGTCCATAAACGACTATACCCCGGAAATCGCCGCATGTACTGCCGGCGATTTCCGGGGTATAATATAATCATTTAGTGTTTTTTTCTGCCAGGGCCGCCTTTTTGGCATCCAGGCTGGCTTAAGCTTCACCGCTGAGACGTTTTAACATCTCATGATGACGGCGAACCTCTTCGATCTCATTGGGCAGATTCTCATAGCCCATATCCTGCTGGCTTCTCTGACCCTCATATTCTGAATCAATATAACCATCAAAGCCATTCTCACGCAAAATACGAATCGGATTTTCATAGTCGATGGACTTATCCTCATACTGTCCCGGCTTTCCAGGAATCTCTGTCATCTGATAGAACTTGCCGTGCATACTTACAATGTACGGGATAATATCGATCAAATCCTCCGGTTCTGCGCAGGAGCGGTGCAGCCACATCTGCTCAACCGTCATTTCAGTCAGGCCGCTGTCGGGATATTTTTCATTGACAACTCTGACCATCTCATCCTTTGTGTAGGAGGTGCAGTTTTCACGGATAAAATCCACAGCCTCCGGCTTCTTTGCATGACGTTTCGCATAGTCGATTGCCACCTGAGACGGAGAATGCTGGAAAATACCAAAGTCCGGTACAAGGCCGACATGCTTGCTGCCCGTACGGTCTGCCAGCTCAAGTATCTGCTCAGCCATACGGAAATCCATCGTCCGGCGCATGCCGCGGTTTTCCTCATTATATTTTCTCGGTTTGATGGGCATTGGCGCATGAATTTCTTTACCCATACGCACGTTATATTTCTCAGCTGTCGGCAGAGCAAGCTCAATAGCCTCAATCGGAACTGCACAGAGCGGGCGCACATTGGCAAAGCCGAGCTTGGCTGCGAGACGAATATCATTTTTAAGCCGCTCGGCAACCTCCTGGATATTCATCACATGGTCGCGGAACTGATGAACATCCATATAAATATCCATGGTTACAGCCTTCATGTTATAGCGGGCCATATATTCTCTGAAATCATAAATAAACTGTTCAGACGGGAATGGATAATCACGGATCGTCGCCTCGTCAATGATCTCAATACCGTCCGTTCCAAGATGCTCCCGGACTTCACGGATCATAGCCTTCCAGTCCATCTGCTTAAAAAACTGTGCCTGCTGATAACTATATAATGATACACCTCGTTTAATGGCCATAATCAATTACCCCCTTAATCGTTCTGAAGCTCCAGCTCAAACTGGCAAATAACTGCGGTTTTTCCTGAACCTGCGCCGCTTCCAGGTACCGGCGGATTCTTCACCCATTCTTCGTCCCATGGCATATAGCCGTACTGTGCGAGAATGGACTGCTGAAGTCCGATTACATGCTTACCTGGTGCCAGTCCGCCTTCTTTGGTTACATAAACCCATCCTTCATCGTCATAATTCCAGTGCTCCCACACACAGGTCTTAATCTCGTCAAAGGTTCTGGGCGGCTTTCCGTTGATCTCAAAGCGCTGAAGATCCTTCGGATATTCTACGCCGTCACAGTTGATATAGTAGCCATTGTGCAGTGATAAAAAGCAGCCTCTGTAATCTGCGATGCGCACGGCAAATTTAAACCCCGTAACCTTGCCGTCCTCCACTACATTATGAAGGCTGTCCTTTCGGATGAGATACTGGTCAAACATAAAAAATACCCCCTTATTTTTATCAAGGCCAAAGCCCGCTTAAGGCTTTGACCTTATATATTTTTATCCACAAAAATATCCTTCTGCCTGCTGTAAGTATGTATCAGCCTTCGCTCAGGCGTTTGAGCATCTCGTGATGGCGGCGAACCTCCTCCACTTCGTCAGGAAGCTTTTCATAGCCCATATCCTGCTGATCTCTCTGGCCTTCATATTCGGAATCAATATAGCCCTCAAAGCCATTCTCGCGCAGAACACGCATCGGTGTTTCATAATCAATGGACTTATCTTCATACTGACCAGGCTTGCCGGGGATTTCGGTCATCTGATAGAACTTACCGTGCATGCTGACAATATATGGAATAATCTTCTTAAGGTCCTCCGGGTCTCCGGACATCTCATGGAGGCTCATGCGCTCTACTGTACCTGCGTCAAGTCCGTGATTCGGGAACTTCTCATCAAGTACAACCGGCATTTCATCCAGCGTATAATCTTTGGAATTTTCAAGAATCCAGTCAATAACCTCCGGATTTTTCGCATGACGTTTCGCATAGTCGATCGCCACCTGAGACGGATGATGCTGGAAAATACCAAAGTCCGGTACAAGACCGACATGCTTGCTGCCTGTCTTGTCTGCAAGCTCAAGAATCTGCTCTGCCATTCTGAAATCCAAAGCTGCTGCCATACCATGCTTTGGCTGCTGCTTATTGCCCTTAAAAATCGGCAGAGGTGCATGGATTTCTTTACCCATACGCACATTACATTCCTCAGCCACAGGAAGCGCCATCTCAATAACCTCAATCGGAACAAGGCAGAGCGGACGAACATTGGCAAAGCCAAGCTTTGCGGCAAGACGAATATCATTTTTCAGGCGCTCTGCGGCCTCGCGGTAATTCATAACATGATCGCGGAACTGATGAACATCCAGATAAATATCCATCGTCACAGCCTTCATATTATAGCGTGCCATATACTCTCTGAAATCATAAATAAACTGTTCAGACGGGAACGGATAGTCACGGATCGTTGCTTCATCAATGATCTCAATACCATCGGTCTTTAAGTTATCGTGAACCTCGCGGATCATATCCTTCCAGTCCATCTTTTTGAAAAACTGTGCCTGCTGATAGCTGTACAGCGATACGCCTCTTTTGATACCCATAACAAATCCTCCTTACCTTATTCCTGAAGTTCCAATTCAAACTGACAAATAGCTGCTGTCTTTCCGGAGCCTGCGCCGCTGCCAGGTACCGGCGGGTTCTTCACCCATTCTTCGTCCCATGGCATATAGCCATACTGAGCGAGAATCGACTGCTGCAGCCCAATCACATGCTTTCCAGGAGCAAGGCCGCCTTCCTTTGTAACGTAAACCCATCCCTCATCATCGTAATTCCAGTGTTCCCATACACAGGTCTTTATTTCTTCAAAATCTCTCGGAGCTTTGCCGTTGATCTCAAATCTCTGAAGCTCTCTTGGATATTCCACCCCATCACAGTTAATATAATAGCCGTTATGCAGAGATAAGAAGCAGCCTCTGTAATCAGCGATTCTGACTGCAAATTTAAATCCGGTTACCTTGCCGTCTTCTACAACGTTGTAAAGACTGTCTTTTCTGATTAAATACTGGTCAAACATGAAATTTACCTCCTTCTTTTGATAAATTTATTATAGCACTCCAAAATCGTCAGGTAAATTTCTTTCAATGAAATTGCTTTCAGAATATGAAAGTTGTCTTTTTAAAGACTCAAACAATAACCGGTGCCGATTCCGCTATACCTCTGCATGCCCGGCCAGGCGGTAATTTTCGCTAAGGTCCATCAGGCCGGCAAGGATTTTTGGCATACCAAGACTCTGGCGGTACGTCATGACCACTTTCCCCGGTTCCAGCCGGCTTTCCATATGAAAATCTTTCCCGGCCAGACCGGCAATGTTCATGGCCTCCAGTTTAATGTCGTAGGAGGACTGAATCGATGTATCAAAAACAAGGAAATCGCCGCCGGCCAGACGGTAAGCCTGACGCGTATAATCCACAATAACCCCCGGCCATTTCTGGTTGATCGTCATCTGGAGATACAGGTCGCGGAACAAAAGATTCTCACTGTCTGCCATCCACTTTATATCTTTATGGATCATGCGCTCGCACTGATCCGGAGAAATATATGTATGCTGCCTGAAAATCGTTCCGTCGCGGCTGCTCCTTTTATCAAGTACCATATGCTGCGGGTCGTTATCATAAATATTGATGGAATACCGGTCCGTATTGGCGCTGCCCCCGCCGACGCGTTCTGTAAGGTAATTAATATCCTGATTAAAATAAATTCCCCGCACCAGTCCCTGACAGCTCACCCGGTAACCATTGCTCTTTTCGATTTTATTTTTTATCATCATATAATCATAAATTCCGATAACGCTGCTTTCTTCGCAAAAAATTTCATAGTTCATTTTTGCATACCTCCTATGATTATTATTATATGCGGCAACTATGAACTTATGATGTTCTTGTACTGAAATATTTCTTAATTTATGGCCAAAATTGTTTATACTTTTTTCATTTTTGAAAACATTCTTGTATACACCTCTTAAACATGCTACCATTAATAACAATGGCAGCTGCTATTGTGCCGCAGCACGATTCTGTGCAGGCATTTTCCCGGCAAACACATATCCAGAAGCTGCCGGATTTGCTGCTTTTGGACATTCAAAAATTTACAGGAGGCGTCTATGTCTATAATTACGCCAAATATTGATACAGCTTCAAAAATACCGGTATATACACAGATTTACAGGTATATCCGAAATGAAATTGAAAACGGCCGCCTGGCCTGCAAAGACAGGCTGCCCTCCACCCGGGCGCTGTCTTCCCATCTTTTAGTCAGCCGGAATACGATCGATATGGCTTACGGGCAGCTTGTGGATGAAGGATATATTGAATCCATTCCCAAACGGGGCTATTTTGTATGTGACATCTCGACCAACCTAAAGCCCATCGGGCCCTATGAAAAGCAGCCGGCCCCTGCGGCCGCGCCAAAGCCGGTCTATGATTTTGAGTTTTCCCCTTATGGTGTTGATCTGGAAAACTTTCCCTATGGTACATGGCGCAAGACGATGCGGGATATTCTTTATGACGAGCGCAATACACATTTGTTTGAATCCGGACACCGCCAGGGTGATCTGGATTTTCGCGAAGCCATTGCCGCTTATCTCCATCAAAGCCGGGGCGTTGTGTGCACGCCCAAACAGATCATCGTCGGCGCCGGCGTTGATTATCTGCTTTTGCTGCTGGCGCAGATTCTCGGCCCCGCAACGATTTTTGCCATGGAAAATCCATCCTATATGCAGGCATGGCGTATTCTGACCCATCTTGGCTTTAACGTCTGCCCGATCGGCCTTGACAAGTACGGCATGGATATGCACGGTCTTACCGCAAGCCCGGCCAACGTCGCCTATATCACGCCGTCCCATCATTTTCCCATGGGGATCGTTATGCCCATCGGACGGCGTCAGGAAATTCTTGCCTGGGCGGCAGCCAGGGAGGACCGCTATATTATCGAGGACGACTACGACAGTGAATTTCGCTATAAAGGCCGGCCCATTCCAAGTCTCCAGGGTATTGATACCCGGCAGAAGGTCATCTATCTTGGTACATTTTCCAAGGCCATCGCACCATCCATGCGAATCAGCTATCTTGTCCTGCCGCCGCGGCTCCTTGACATTTACCGGGAGCATTACAGCTTCTATTCCAACACGGTCCCGCGCACAGAGCAAAAGCAGATGACCGAATTTATACGGCAGGGACATTTTGAGCGGCATCTCAACCGGATGCGTATGATCTACAAAAATAAGAGGGACTATATTTTAAAAGCGTTAGAGCCTTACCGCCGGTTCATTGCCATTTCCGGCGAAAACAGCGGCCTGCATCTGCTGATCCGCTTTCTGGACGGCCGCAGCGAAGCGCAGCTTCTTTGGCAGGCCCGCCAATGCCGGCTCCGCCTGTTCGGCCTTTCCGAATATATGTCAGCGCCATTAAAGGCTCCGGATACCGGCGCCACCCTGATCCTTGGCTATGCCAGTCTGACCTCCCGCCAGCTTAAAGACGGGATGTCGCGTTTTATCAAGTGCTTTTTCCCGGACAGTGCACCGGATGCCGCCATAGACGAATAACCTTCTTGCACATAAAACGCAGCTTTCTTTACTGTTTTCCGTGAAAGCATAACGGCGTTCCACTTGCAGAACGCCCGCACCAGGCGCGGTCGCTTCAGCGATAATATTCTCACGGCAAATTGTACTTATTTTTATACAATTTAGTTTTTTGTAAGATTCTCGTAATGATTATACACAAATTTATTATAATTTAGACACAAAACGGACACATTTCTTCTTTATGATAGGACTTGCAAAAGGGAACAGCCTACATACCCCAATATTTGCAAAATCATATAAGGAGTGATAAAAATGAAAAAATTTAGATTATTTGCAGCAATGTGCGTACTGGTACTCGCTTTAGGCGCAATGACCGCCTGCGGCGGCAAGGCCACAGCAGACACAAGCGCCGCAGAGACTGTACAGGAAAGCGACGCCGCTGCTGCCGATGATACAACAGGTGCAGCAGACAGCGATGCTGCCGCTGACACAGACGCTGCTGCAGATACAGACGCCGCTGCTGACACAACAACAGATACAACAGCCGAATAATTGATTATACGGCAAACAGCAAACCGCAGAGGGCGACCTCTGCGGTTTTTATCCATTTAGATAGGAGGAGAGCCCTATGTTTTATCCAATGCGAAGGAAGCGTCAGGAGCTTCCCTTTTCCGAGTGTACCGACATATTAGAGCAAGGCTCCTCGGGGGTGCTGGCGCTCTCCGGGGATGAGCCTTACCCTTACGCGGTTCCCATAAGCTATGTCTATGACGGGAAGCAGCTTTACTTTCACTGCGCTGTATCCGGACACAAGCTGGATGTCATCCGCCAAAATCCAAAGGCTTCCTTTTGTGTCATAGCAGCGGACGAGGTCGTCCCTCAAAAGTATACGACCTGTTTTAAAAGCGTTATTGTTTTCGGAAGCATAAGCATCATAACCGATCACGAAAAAAAGCGCGCTGCCATTGAAAAGCTGGCAAAAAAATATGCGCCTTTTGAAAGCGCACAGTCCATGGCAAAGGAGATCGACGGCAGCTGGGATGCCTTTTATATGCTTGAAATGTCCATCGACCATCTCACCGGCAAGGAAGCACTTGAGCTGACACGGGCGCGCTCCCCAAAGGAAGCGCATTAACGTTTTCCCCGGTGCGCCGATCGGATGCCCGCTTGTGCAGGCGCAGCGGGCCTTCGCTCCGATTCGGCCGGTGCAGGGCGCGTGCCACCGGCACGCAGCAGGATTCTTTCCCGGCCCTGCACATTTTAAAAGTCCTGAATATTTTTCAGCGTATTGCCTTCATACTCCAGCTTCAGAGAAAAAGGCTCCCGGCGTTCTTTAAGATACTTAAACATCCGCCGGTCCCCTTCCCATAAATTTAAGTCTAAAACAGCATCCTTATCGACCCATTGAAGGACGCCTTCATCACATTCCTTTAATTCTCCTTCAAAATCATCGGAAGTATATAAAAAAATGTATTCCGGCTCCTGGACGTCGCAGATAAAGGTTAAAACGCCGCGAAAACGGTAGCTTTTCAGACGATAGCCGGTCTCCTCAAGAACCTCCCGCATCAGACATTCCTCAGGCGCCTCCCCGGCCTCAAACTTACCGCCGACGCCGATCCATTTCTCCTTATTCACATCATTCTTTTTATAAATACGGTGAAGCATCAGATACTTCCCGTCCTGTTCCAGATAGCACAGCGTACTTAAACGCATATCATCGCCTCCTTTAACATTTCTATTATCCCGCATATTTCGTTTAACATTTTTATTATCCCGCACATTTCGTTTTGATCGTATTTTAAAGCCGGAACTTCTTGCGCAGCTCCAGGCGCAGGTCCCTGAACCGAAAAATCAGCAGCCGCACTAATGTTAAAAAGCATATTCCGGAGCAGATAATAGACGGATAAATCACATGAAGCGCACCGGCCGCATATAAAATAAACGGAATCAGGCCAAGGACAGCCCCCATCATAAAGTAGATCATGTATTCCGACGTTTCCAGACGCCGTACCCGGGTAATGACAAACATCGCCAGCAGCACTGCCAGTGTCCCGATGGGAAATACAAAATCCACAGACCAGGCGCGCCATCCCGTCAGCGCATCCCAGACGATACAGGCCAGCGTCGCGATGACCAGCTGCCACATGAGATTTTTCAGCACATTGCGCCGCTTGATATAGCCAACAGCCGCACACACCCACAGACAGAGCACGCCGCCGCAGGCAAAGGGCGACCAGAGCAGCTTTGGGGTAACCATCAGATTGAGCATCACACAGATCACCGCAGCTACGACCGATACAAACGAAAACCACTGAAATGCCTTTTTACCGGGATTGTCCGACACAGGCGGTACAGGAAAGGCATTCTCCGACACTTTGCAGGAAATACCCTCGCCCTTTAAAAGCCTTTGAAAGTTTCTCTGAATATTTGTACTTACAAGCTTTGACGAAAAGCCCAGCACAAGATCATCGCCGTAGGAGCAGGCACAAAGCTGCATTTTATCCGTGCTCGTAAACACGCCGAAGCGCCGGATATAGGGCGTACATTCGTCAGGCATTTTAATCTTGCCCACATTTGAAAAAATTGCGGTGATCCCCCGGGCGCCAAGACGTGTCCCGGCCTGCAAAAAAAGATTTTTTATTTCCAGAGGCACGGCGCGCAAAAACGGATTTTTTTCAAGGCGCGTATAGTCGTTCATGCGCATCGCTACCCGCTCTTTAACAAGCTCCTTCTCAAAATATTGCTTTACATGGGCGAGTACATCTGTAAAGGGCGTCTCTCCCTTAAAATTATAACCGGCCTCCAGCCATCCCCAGAAGTTTGTCATAGAGCTTGAGGGAAAATAATTGCGCAGGTTTACCGGGATCATCAGCGTCACCGGCCGGCGCTGCTGCCGCTCGGTCATCTCCTCATGGATCGCGCACAAAAATATGCTTGTCAGAAATACGGTCAGCGATACGCCATAGTCTCTGGCTTTTTTTAAAAGCTCTGACACCGGCACGACCATCTCCATAATCTCAAGATCGCCGCGCTCCACCTTTGGCCCTGCAAGCTGAAATGCCCGCGGCCCCTTTTTCGCCCCCCGCGGAAGATTGGCCGAATAATACTGAGAAAAGCTGTCCTCCTCATAATCCGTCAGCGTCTCATTCTCATCGGACAGTAAAATATCCGCCGGCATCACTCCGGGATGTGCAAGGATCAGGTAATTTTTCACAAGCTCTCTTAAAAAGCGGATGGCACCGGTACCGTCCGTCAGCGCATGAAAAACTTCCAGGTTGATCCGGTCTTTATAATAGGTGACTTCAAACAAAAGCCGCTTGGCATCCGGCACATAAATACGGCTGCACGGCTTCTTTTTCTCAGGCGCTGCAAGCGCCCGAAGGTCTCTGTGTTCCAGATAAAACCAGAACAGGCCCTTGCGCAGCACTGCCTGAAAAACCGGATATTTTTCCACTGTTTTATCCAGTGCCTCCTGCAAAAGGCCGGCATCCACCGGCTCACAAAGCTGACAGTAAAAGCGGAATACCCGGGTGTCTTTCTTATCTGTCGCCGCGGGGAACGCCTGGGCTGCATTGTCCAGCTTCCGCCAGCGGGCTCTTCGCTTCTCTTCCATATGCTTTTTAAGCCTCCTTTTCTCCGGATATGAGCGTTTCTTCCCCGGAGCTTAGAAATTCATTGATCCGGTCAAAGCTCTCCTGAACATGCAGATGCCGGATGCCAAGGGCAAAGTAACCGTGAAGGGCATCGGCAATACGGTAAAGGGTCACGTCATTTCCCGCCTCCAAAAGCCTTCGTGCATAGGCTTCTCCTTCATCTCTTAGCGGGTCAAACTGTGCCGTGAGCACGAGCGTCCTCGGAAGGCAGCTTAAATCTTTGGCCTCAAGCGGTGAAAAGTACGGATTTTTCCGGTCGTCTGCATCCCGCTGATACAACGTCATATAATCCTCGATCTTGCGGGCCGTGAGCAGATAATCCCGGCCATTTTCCCGCACGGAGTCAAAGGGCGAATTTTCAGTATAATCACTGCCGAGTGCAGGATAGATCAAAATCTGCCGTTTCGGACAAAACTCCCCGCGGTCACGGGCCATCAGGCAGACCGCCGCCGTGAGATTTCCTCCGGCACTGTCCCCGATGATCGTGATCTTATCCGGGTCCACATTCAGCACAAAACGGTTAAGAAACAGTTCCCGGGCCACTGCATAGCAGTCGTTAAGCCCCACGGGAAATTTATATTCCGGCGCCAGCCGGTACTCAACAGAAACGACCAGATGCCCGGTGGACTGGGCCATCTGAGCGCACACCCGGTCGTAATTTTCCACGCTTTCCGTCACCCAGCCGCCGCCGTGGAAAAACAGCAGCACCGGCCATGTATGCGCCGTTTCGATGCCTTTAAGCATCGCTGCCTCCGATGGAAAATAAATACGCACAGGCACCTCATAGTCTTTATTATAAATCTTCTGGTCTAATTTTTTTACAAAAATACGCATCGGATCAAGCCGTTTTAAGTCTGCCAGTCTCCGGGATGTTTCAATCTCCACACTGTCACCGGCATAAGACAGGGCTTTTAGCAAAAGCTTCACCGCTTTATTGATCGCCATCCGGCAGCTTCCTCCCTTCCAGCATTTCCGGTCATCCGGCACTAAAAACAGTATAGCAGATTTTGGCATAGAAAAAAAGCAGGAATCCAAACTGGAAATTCCTGCTTTTTTCATGCAGGCGCGCTGCCTGCGCGCGCACCTGCCGCCATATCGGGCATGCTGCTGCTTTATTGTGCAGCAAGCCACTCGTCAAGCTGTCTTTGGTATTCATCCAGAATTGTCTGAACATTGACCGAATTAAGCTTGTCAATATACTCCTGTAAAACCTCCTCCGAAGCCTGTCCGCTTCCGATCTGATCACGGTACTCCTCGATCACATTCGATACCGCAGCGGTCTCGTTGACAAAATCCGTCAGGTCACAGGAGAAGCCAAGATAAGCAGAAACCGGAGCGGCCTTAAGATCAGCCTCGGACTGCTCTCTGAAATCTGCCGGGTCGCCGTCCCATGGATATACGAGGAACTGGTTCGGCACGCTGTAATCAAACAGATGGTACGACGGTTCCTCATTTCCTTCAATATATTTTGCCACACCGTCAACGACTTCATAATCCGTGCCTTCAACACCCCAGGCTAAAAGGTTGTTGATTTCTTCATTGGTAATCGCCAGATTCAAAAATGCCACAGCAGCTTCCGGCTCCTTCGCCGTCGTCGGTACACAGTATGCAAACTTTGTACATGCCTCGGAATTGACCTCACCGTCATAAATCTTAACGGCAACCATATCCATACCTGCTGCCGCAGATTTTGCAGTCTCAGCGCCGAACTCAGCCGGGGATATAAAGGAGAACAGGGCATCCTGCTTCACATAATCCTCACAGGAACCGCCGGAACCGCTCATATCATAATAAATATAGCCGGCTTCATCCCACTCGCGCATCTTGGCAGCCGCCTGGCTGTACGATTCGCTGGCCATATTCAAAGATACCTTGCCGCTCTCATCAAGACGCACAATGCCAAGGGTGTCGCCAAGAGTATCAAATGTATCTGCGTCTGCAAAAACGTTGGAAACGTTGGCATTGGGCTGCATCACGCCGGAGCCCTGCATATACATGTACGGATAGAGATAATTCCACTTATCGCTGTCCATCACAGCCTGAAGAATCTCGGCAAATTCGTCCAGAGATGTCATATTGCGGGCCTTTTCCAAAAGACCAAGGTCCTCAAGCACATCTTTACGCATAAAAACATAGTTGGACGATACAACATTCCGGTAGCACGGCACGCCGTAGACAGCATCGCCGACCATACCGGCTTTGAGCATATCGCCGAGTGTTGCGGTAATATTGGGGCCGTACTGTTCCAGCAGATCGGAAATATCCATCAGCTGATTCTGTGCAAGCATGGAGGAATACGATGCGGAGGCAAAGCCTGTAAGCATCAAATCCACCTGCTCATTGCCGGACATCATCAGGCCGACCTGCTGAATATAGGAGTTAATGTCGAGCACGGAAATATTTACATGGGTATTGATTTCTTTTTCAGTAATGGCATTGACGGCATCCTCCACATGCTGTACATCCTGCGGTGCCACAAAAGCATAATAGTAAAGCTCGATCTCTGCCATGTCCTCCCAGTCCACACCGGACTGTGCCGCGTTTTCCAAAGAGCTGTCTGAAGCTTCGCTTCCGGCCGTTGTATCGCTTCCGGCACTGCTTTCCGCTCCCTCTGCCTCAGAAGCCGGAGCTTGTGTCTGGGCTGATGAATTTTCACTGTTGCCGCAGGCGCCAAGCATCAATCCGCCGCAAAGTGCCAGGGCTGTCAGGCTAAAAAACTTCTTTTTAAGCATAAGTTTTCCCCCTTGTAAAAAATGTCTGGATTAAAATTTACTTATTCAGTATAGACGTTTTTTTATCGGTATGCTTTCTTTTTCTTCCATTCCTTTTGTCAAATATTTCATTTATAGGTATTTCTCTGGATTTTTCATCAATTTTTTTGTTACTATTGTGTATTTCGCCGATATATGTTTCAGATAACTTTGACAACATTAACACTATATTGTAAAATAGTACCAAAATCCAACCTTATCCGTACAGCCGGTATCATCGCATCCGAGTCCATGGCGGTACAAACCGGCGTCCATTGGAGGACTGAACATGAAAAATAAAACCCAGATCACCGAAATCATGGAAAATTCCATCCATCTGATCAACGAACAATATAATCAGCCATTACATCTAAATACGATTGCCCGGCAGAACTTTATGTCTCCGGCGACGTACTCGCGCTATTTTTTTGAACTGACCCAGTGCAGCTTTTCCGACTATATCAATCATTTGCGGGTTGAACACGCAAAAAAAGACCTGATCGCCACCGACCGGTCTTTAACACAGATCGCGCTGGAGCATGGTTTTTCCAACAGTTCCTCATTCAGCAAGATTTTTCGCAGCTGTACCGCGCTCAGCCCATCGGATTACAGAAAAACGTACCGCACACAGTATAACGAGGATTGTCAGGCCAGCCTGACGACCCAACTGACAATTTCAGACAGTCACGCCCGGCCCTATAAAAAATCGTGGCTGTATGCCGCCAACGTCGGCAGTGCCTGTCCGCTTTCACATGCCGATCTGAGGGCACAGCTTTTAGAGCTGGCAGATAGTCTTGGCGTTGAGTATATCCGTATGTGGGATATGTTCTCCCCTGAGCTTTTTCCGCACGGACTTATGGAACTGACTCGTCTGGATTTCAGCCATCTGGATACGATTTTTGACTTTCTCACTGAGCATCACTTAAAGCCATGGATCAATCTGACGAAAAATTCCGATTTTTTGCTCTCGGATATTGCAGAAGCCCCGTCTGACTCGTCAGCCTACGGCACGCCGCTGC
>CASFBR010000002.1 GCA_949292795.1 uncultured Eubacteriales bacterium | reverse complement strand
CATGGAGTTTCGGGTAATTATGGCTTTCTCGACCAGATTGCGGCACTGCGCTGGGTTCAGGAAAATATCGGAGCGTTTGGCGGCGACAGGGATAATGTGACGATCTTCGGTCAGTCCGCCGGTGGGGCGAGCATTGTATCCCACCTGATTTCCGACCTGTCTGACGGGCTGTTTTCAAAGGCGATCATTCAGAGCGGAACCTTTGCCATGATTGGTGATATTATGATGTCGTCCATGGAGGAAGGCGAGGCATGGGGCATCCGGGCATGCGAATATCTTGGAAAGTCTGTGGAAGAGCTGCGCGGTATGTCTGCAAAGGAACTGAATCAGGCGTTTGAGGCCGCGCAGGAGCATATTGGCCCGGCGCCGAAGCTTGTGGTCGATGGTTATGTTTTTAAGGAACGTCCCCTGGATGCATTAAAGAGCGGCCAGTGGAAAAATGTTCCGATTATTGTCGGTTCGGTCAGCGGAGATAAGGATCTGCATGTGGGACGGGACGAGCAGCTTAAGGCCGCAGGCGTTGACGGCGGCGCCGCTTCGTTTATGTGCGATGCCTTTGTAGGTATGCGCCAGTGTGAGCCGGGACGTATTCCGGCGTATGTATATTATTTTGATCCATATATTCCCGGTCACGATGTTTATCATTTTGTGGAGGATGGGCTGGCATATCATTCGGCAGAGCTGTGGTATGTGTTTGGAACGCTGTCCCGGTGCTGGCGCTGCTTTGACGGCAGACATTATGACCTGTCTGACCAGGTGATCCGCTACTGGACAAATTTTTCAAAGACCGGCAATCCCAATGCCCCGGGGCTTCCGGCGTGGGCCGCATTTTCCAAAGAGGAGCCCGGAGAAATGTATTTTTCTGAAAAAGGCTCGCAGCACCGCATGATTAAGGACTATGATGCATTTTTGAAGCTGTGGGAACGGGGATTAGACGAACAGCAATAGAATGAACGGCAGCAGGATGAACAGCAACGGATGGCAGGCCGAGGGGTTTTTTCGCTCAGAGTGGAACATTCCCATACTTACATTTGCGTCAAAGTGTGATACACTGTAGGAAAGAAGAAATTTTTTACAGGAATGTTCACAGGAGGCGTGTATGAAAAATGTATTGTATTTATTGCGGATATAAAAACAGTGATGATGCATCTTTTTGTGTGAGGTGCGGCAGACCTCTGCAAGAGTGCCGGCCGCAGGCGGATGGCAGCAGCGCGCAGGAAGATGCCCGTGAGCAGGCGGATGGCAGCGAGCAGGAAAGTGCCTGTGAGCAGGCGGGCGGCAGTGAGCAGGAAGATGCCCGCATGCAGGCGGATGGCAGCGAGCAGGAAGGCTCCCGTTTGCAGGCGGACGGCAGCGAACAGAAAGATGTCTGGTTGCAGTCGGATGGCGGTGAGCAGGGAGATGTGACGGCCGCCCCGCAGTATCTGGAACCGCCGAAGGGGCGCGGGAAGCCGCGTACAGGATTGCTTGTGGGGCTGGTGGTTGCTGCCGGTATTGTGGTGATCGCAGCTGTGGTAACGGTGATCCTTATTTTGGGTGCGAAGGACCGGAGAGCCTATGATGCGGTGCTTGAACGGGGCGATATGAGTGTACTTGAAGCGGATTATGATGATGCTATTGATGCCTTTAACGAAGCAATCGCCCTGGATGCATCGAATGTGGCGGCATATACGCGGCTGTGTGATGTATACATAACCCTTGGGGATTATAACCGGGCGATGGAGGTGATCGATCATGGTATGACCGTGGTGGATGATACTGAGCCGCTGGAAGAAAAGCAGCAGGAAATCGACCATTATCTTACAGAGGGGAACCCGGGAACGCCGGTGATTACACCAGATACACAGGATGGACAAAGCGGAGCTGATACTGCGGATACCGCACAGATGCAGGGAAATACAGACGCGGCGGATGCCTCGGATGAAACGGATAGCTCTGGGAAAACCGGTGAAACCGGCGCATCTGAGGATGGCACAGACAGTGAAAAGAATACGCCGGACATGCATGCGCCCTGGGCGACGGCAGATGAGAATCTTCTGCTGATCAACGATCATTTTATTGTGACAGACTATGATTCTATCAATATTTATAATACGGCACAGGAGCTGGAATACTGCTATAAAAGCGAGGAGCTCTGGTATATTTCCACAGCGGTTACAGATGGGACGGTTCTTTATTTTGCCGCAAACTACCGCGACAGCGAGACAATGACAGAGACCGGGGCCGTGTACCGGATGGATATTGAGCAGCATCAGGTAGAAGAAATTTTTCGCAATGAAGGACGCTCGGTTTCGGTTAAAGGAATGTCCGGAGACTATCTGTATTACGACAGTGCCACCGCAGAAGAATTTTATAATCCATCGCCATACCGCCTGAACGTTGTTTCCGGGACAGAGGAACCGCTGGGTATTGAAAACCACTATATCGTTTATGTGGGCGCGGATTTTCTGCTGATGAGCGGAAAGCCGAGGCAAATGCAGGCCGTCGAGCTTGCCGTATACAGCCTGGACGGCACATCGGAAACATTGCTGACAGACAGCGGACAGGGATGGGCAGTTTCGGGGCGGACGATTTATTACGCTCAGGCCGAAGATGCCGGGGCCGGATTCCCATGTGTGATCCGGTCTTACAATATCGATACAAAGGAGACAAAGACGCTGACAGAATCCCTGAATCTGATGTCCTTTGAGCTTTTGGAGGATGAGAGCGGTATTTTGGCCATGGTGTCTGAGCGCTCAGACGTGTATGAACCCGATACGCTTGTAAAGCTTGAGTTTGCTGATGGTGAGAGCGAGACACTGTGGCAGGGCGATATGCAGGCACATTTTAAGGAATTAAACGGCAAGGTATACATATGGAGCCAAAATGAGCTGCTCCGGTGGGAGGAAGGAAAAGGCACAGAGGTATGCCTGACCTTTGAAGGCGAAATCCGGGATGTGATCTGGCAGGATGGCCACTATTTTGTAAGCTGCCGGGATGCTTCGGGAAATCCCATGGTTACGCTGATGCAGGATTGAACCGGGGAAGCCCGGACGGGGAGCCCGGACAGGGCTGCACATTCGCTGTGTAGTCAGTGATGAGAATCGTTATTGTGAATATAAAAAACGCCAAAAGTGTATTGACCTTTTGGCGTTTTTGCGTTATGATAAAGAAAATTAGTTTAATCAATAAACTTTATTGGGAGGAATCGTTTTAATGGGAAAAAGCATGGAGGTCAGGCCGGTCAGCGATCCGTCATTTGGCAAATATGGACGGGTGATTACCGGGTTTGAAGTGGGGGAGCTTGCTGCGCGCATGAAAGAGACGCCTCTGCCGGAGGATACGATCTATGTAGCGGATGATCCGGCACTTCGGGAAGGGCCGGTCTGCGAAGCGATCGCTGAGGCGATCTCGTACAGTCTGTTTGGCGGGATGCCGGTGCAGATCGGTTACTGCAATGGTCACAATCGTACACTAAACGCAGTGGAATATCACCGAAATTCTGAGATCAATATCCCGGTGACGGATGCGGTATTTATTGTAGGACAACAGCAGGATATTGAAGCGGACTTTACTTATGACACATCAAAAATGGAAGCCTTTTATGCGCCGGCGGGAAGTGTGATTGAGCTGTATGCCACAACGCTGCATTATGCGCCCTGTGACGGGAAGGATGACGGCTTTAAGGTTGTTGTTGTGCTGCCGGAGGGCACAAACACAGAGCTTCCCGCTAAGAAAAAGCAGATGGCACAGGGTGTGCAGGCCGGACAAGGCGAGCAGAACGGGCAGAGTATTCAGACCGGCCAGAATGTGACGGCGGCACAGGCCGGGGATGCTGTGCAAAGCGTATCGATTGCAGAGGATCGTCTGCTGTTTGCAAAAAATAAATGGCTGATCGCCCACGAGGAATCCGGCCTTGGCGCGGACGGAGCGTTTGTGGGTCTTAAAGGCGAGAATCTTAAAATTGGAGAATTTTAAAGGAGGAATCAAGGATGAATAATATACCTGAGATCAAGATGGGGATTGTGGCGGTAAGCCGCGACTGTTTCCCGATGACATTGTCTGAAAACCGCAGAAAAGCAGTGGCTGCTTCGTATCGGAAGTCGTACGGGGACATTTATGAATGTCCGGTTGTTGTGGAAAGTGAGGTTCACATGCAGCAGGCGCTTGCGGATGTCCAGGCACAGGGCTGTAATGCGCTTGTTGTTTATCTTGGAAATTTCGGCCCGGAGACGAGCGAGACGCTTCTTGCAAAATACTTTGACGGGCCGGTGATGTTTGCCGCAGCGGCGGAGGAGACCGGCAGCGATCTTGTGGGCGGACGCGGCGATGCGTATTGCGGTATGCTCAATGCCAGCTATAATCTGAAGCTGCGCAACATCCGTGCCTATATCCCGGAACGTCCGGTAGGGACAGCCGATGAGGTGGCAGAGATGATCCATGAGTTTATGCCGATCGCCCGGGCCATTGTGGGACTGCGCAATTTAAAGATTATCAGCTTTGGCCCGCGTCCTCAGGACTTTCTGGCCTGCAATGCGCCGATTAAACAGCTTTACAATCTGGGCGTAGAGATCGAAGAAAATTCAGAGCTTGACCTGTTTGAAGCGTTTAATAAACATGCCGGTGATGAGCGTATACCTGAAGTGGTGGCCAGCATGGAGGCCGAGCTTGGCGCAGGTAATAAAAAGCCGGAAATTCTTTCAAAGCTGGCACAGTATGAGCTGACATTGTTAGATTGGATAGAAGCTCATAAGGGCTCCAGAAAATATGTGGCAATCGCCGGAAAATGCTGGCCGGCATTCCAGACACAGTTTGGCTTTGTCCCCTGCTATGTCAACAGCCGGCTGACAGACCGCGGTATTCCGGTGTCCTGTGAGGTGGATATTTACGGGGCCTTAAGCGAATTTATCGGAACCGTTGTTTCTGAAGATACGGTCACACTTTTGGATATTAATAATACTGTACCTTCAGATTTATATAAGGAAGATATTCAGGGAAAATACAATTACACACAGAGCGATACATTTATGGGCTTCCACTGCGGAAATACAGCAGCAAGCAAGCTGTCCTCCTGTACGATGAAATATCAGATGATCATGGCGAGGACGCTGCCGGAGGAAGTGACACAGGGAACGCTGGAGGGTGATATTGTGCCCGGCGATATTACATTTTTCCGCCTCCAGAGCACATCCGATGCAAAGCTTCGCGCTTATATTGCTCAGGGAGAGGTGCTTCCTGTGGCCACACGTTCCTTTGGCGGTATCGGTATCTTTGCAATCCCGGAAATGGGAAGATTTTACCGCCATGTTCTTGTGGAGAAGAACTACCCGCATCACGGTGCGGTGGCCTTTGGATACTTTGGAAAAGCGCTGTATGAGATTTTCAAATATGTTGGTGTTGATGCGCAGGAAATTGATTTTAATCATCCGAAGGGAATGCTTTACAAGACCGAAAATCCGTTTGCATGAAAAAGACGCCCATGCCGCATCTGCGGTATGGGCGTTTTAACGCCAGGCGCGGTTATTGCCGCTGTGTGTTGGAGTTGCCGCCAGGCGCGGTTATTGCAGGATGTGTGTCAGCCTGACGGCCGTTTTCGGCCGCTGAGCGGGTCGGATGGCTTACAGGGCGGCTTTAGCAGCAGCCGGGATGATCTTTAATGTAGTTATGAGCAGCTTCGGCCATAGCCTTTACGCATTCCGGATTTGCGTTGGACGGGATGTCGCAGCCGGAAGCGGCGATATAGCCTAAAGGCCCGATGTCGTCAATGACGTCAGTGACATATTTGTAAACGTCGTCCGGGGTTCCGAAGGCTAAAAGCTGAGCCGGCACATCACCGAGAATGCACATATGATCGCCGAGGATTTTGCGTGCCCTGCGGATGTCCGTCGTGCTGTCCAGAGCGATGATGCACTTTTGACGCGGCATCTCAAGGAATCGCTCGATTGCCAGGTCCCAGCAGGAATCCAGATGGAAGATCGGAATGACGTTATTCTTCAGGCAAAGCTCGGCATACTGTTTAAAGTAAGGCCATACGAAACGGTCCCAGAGCTGCGGGGAAAGCATCTGAGGCGATGTGCGCCAGCCGCCGATCCATACGCCGATGGGGTGCAGGGCATCCATCTGTGCCTGGTAGGTTTTAAGGGTGTATTCCATTGTCTTTGCAAAGACCTCGTCCATCATCTCCGGTTCTTCAAAAAGGTCATCGGCAAAGAAATTTTCCAGGCCGCGGCCGCCGCAGAAAAATTCAAACGGCGTGATCATCAGAAAATCGCAGATACAGGGGATGCCGGCTTCATTGAAGCGCTTATAGGCCGCAGGGTTGGCGGCAAAAAACGGCTCCAGCTTGGCGTTGTTGTCGCCGAGACGCTCTTTTTTGAATGTTTCAAAGAAATACTCGAAGCCCTTGTCAAGGATGACCTGATATTCCTCCTGCTTCATAAAGTCCGGCTGCTCAAGCATCTGCCACATTTCGTCATCGCCCAGCTCGTTGCCGGGAGTGGCAACTCTTGAAAGCCACTGGGCAGGCAGCAGGAACGGGGAAAAGATTACATTTTGCGTGGCATCGGCATCCATGTCCGCATGGCATTTGAGATTGGCGGTACAGGCGGCGTCAAAGTCGGTAATGTACGTTTTTAACGGAAGGTGGCAGGCTTTGGCGTAGTAGGCATTGGCGCAGGGCGCTACCGGAATACGGTCCACAGGCTCAAAAGCCATCGCTTTTTTGATACGTTCAAGGTTTTCTTCATATTTGCCCATTGTGTAAACCTCCTTGTGATTATGGTAAAAATATGCTACTTTTATTGTAACGTCATGAAAAAATTAAGACCAATGCCAAAATACAATGAACGTATGCATTTTATGCATGGACAGGGGGCAGCCATGAACTTTATACAGATCAAATATTTTGTTACTGCGGCAAAATGCCTGAATTTTACAAAGGCGGCGGAGCAGCTTTACATTACCCAGCCGGCGCTGAGCCGTCAGATTTTATCAATGGAGAAGGAGCTCAATCTTCAGCTTTTTATCCGCACCGGGCGAAATATCCGGCTGACACCTGCCGGGCGGGTGCTCCTTGAAAAGTTTCAGGTGATCTATGAGGACTATCAGGAGGCTGTTTTTCAGGCGCGGCAGAGCTTTAAGGGCGTATCGGGAACGATAAATATCGGCATATTAGACGGCGCCCGGGTGGGCGATCTGTTTCCTACGGTGCTGCGGCATTTTGCAGCGAATTATCCAAACGTGGAAATCACGCTGAGAAATTACAGCTTTAACGGCCTGATTCAGCGGCTGTATGACGGGGAGCTTGACCTGATTATTACGTTGAAATTTGATGTGGCTTA
>CASFBR010000001.1 GCA_949292795.1 uncultured Eubacteriales bacterium | reverse complement strand
CAACGCCAAGTGAGGCTCCGAAATGCCATGATATGCGGGGTATCTTCCGAAACGCAAAATGCCGGAAATGCTTGATATAACAAGCCTTTCCAGCATTTGCGGAGATTTGAAAAGATAATCAGAAAATCGGTAGAACTTTTCTTAATGCAAAAAAAGCCCTAAAAGGGCGTTGGAAATTTACCGTAAAAAAGGGAAAAATCGAAGTTCAGAGGAATGGATGAACAAAGTGGGAAAATAAAAACGCCGGAACTTTCCTAGTACTACGACGGAAAACGGGTGGCCAGTCGGATGTCCGACTGAGGCTGATATTCAGATATTAGGCTGCGGCTGATGGGTTGACAAATATTATGAAATCAGTTAAGCTATGTTTATAAATATATAATTTTAATGCTGTACGACTGGCGGAAGTAGGGAACTACGGGGAGTATAGCAGGTGTAAGAGAGTCGACCGCCTGGGCTAAGCAAAAAGGGAGCAATAAAGCTTCTGTTTTGTGTGCAGCCCGGGCGGTTTTGTTTTACCGAAAGGAGATTTTTATATGGAGATGCGTTCGATCGCGAAAGAATTAGCTGGCAACCCTTATCCGGGACGTGGGATCATTATTGGAAAAACGCCCGATGGAACAAAGGCAGTGACCGCTTATTTTATTATGGGCAGAAGCGAGAACAGCCGAAACCGTGTATTTGTGGAGGATGGTGAAGGTATTCGTACCCAGGCATTTGATGAATCCAAGCTTGTGGACCCGAGCCTGATTATTTACGCACCGGTGCGTGTCCTCGGAAATAAGACAATCGTTACCAACGGCGACCAGACAGACACCATTTACGAGCTTATGGATAAGCAGATGACGTTTGAGCAGGCGCTGCGCACCCGTGAGTTTGAGCCGGATGCACCGAACTATACACCGCGTATTTCGGGAATCATGCATATGGAAAATGGCAAATACAATTATGCAATGTCCATTTTAAAGAGTAGCGATGGTAATCCTGGGAGCTGCTGCCGTTTTACGTTTGCCTATAACAATCCTGTTGCGGGCGAAGGACATTTTATCCATACCTATCAGGGAGATGGCAATCCGCTGCCAAGCTTTGAGGGCGAGCCTAAACGTGTCGATGTGGCAGATGATATTGACAGCTATACTGCACTTTTATGGGATAACCTCAATGCAGAGAATAAGGTATCTTTGTTTGTGCGCTATATTGATCTTGCCACGGGAACGTATGAAACGCGGATCGTGAATAAGAATGTTTAAATCGTCAGGGAGGAAAGATCGATGAAGGAATTTGAATTAAAGTATGGATGCAACCCGAATCAGAAGCCGTCAAGAATTTATATGAATGAAGGTGAGCTGCCGATCACTGTGCTTAATGGAAAACCGGGATATATTAATTTCCTTGATGCTTTTAACGGCTGGCAGCTTGTGCGGGAGCTTGCCGCGGCTACCGGGCTGCCGGCAGCAACGTCGTTTAAGCATGTATCTCCGGCAGGTGCTGCCGTGGGACTTCCGCTGACAGATGTTGAACGAAAGATTTACTGGGTCGATGATATGGGTGAGCTTACACCGATGGCCAGCGCATATGCAAGAGCCCGCGGGGCAGACCGTATGTCCTCATTCGGCGATTTTATTTCCCTTTCGGACGTGTGCGATGTGGCAACAGCAAGACTTATTAAGCGCGAGGTTTCCGACGGAATTATTGCTCCGGGATATGAACCGGAGGCTCTGGAAATTTTAAAGAGCAAAAAGAAAGGCAATTATAATGTGATTCAGATCGATCCGGATTATGTTCCGGCACCGGTAGAGCATAAGGAAGTTTTTGGAATTACCTTTGAGCAGGGCAGAAATGAACTCAAAATCGATAAAGAACTGCTTTCAAATATTGTGACTGAGAATAAAGAGCTTCCGGAATCGGCAAAGATTGACCTGATCATTTCCCTGATTACGTTAAAGTATACGCAGTCTAATTCTGTATGCTATGCCAAAGGCGGACAGGCAATCGGTATCGGAGCAGGGCAGCAGTCAAGAATCCACTGCACGCGCCTGGCCGGACAGAAGGCCGATAACTGGTTCCTCCGCCAGTCTCCAAAGGTGCTTGGCCTTCAGTTTGTCGATAAAATCGGCCGTGCGGACCGCGATAACGCTATTGATTTGTATATTGGGGAAGATTATATGGATGTCCTGGCTGACGGTGCCTGGGAAAAAATCTTTAAGGTAAAGCCGGATGTCTTTACGAAAGAGGAAAAACGGGCATGGCTGGATCAGATGCAGAACGTGGCGCTTGGATCAGATGCATTTTTCCCATTTGGCGATAACATTGAGCGCGCCCATAAGAGCGGCGTTAAATATGTGGCACAGCCAGGCGGCTCTATCCGTGATGACAATGTTATTGAAACATGTAATAAATATGGCATGGTGATGGCATTTACCGGTATCCGTTTGTTCCATCACTAAGGTGGTAAGGCTGCGTCTGACAGCCTAAGGCGCTGTATGCCGAAGAAAAATCCCGTCAGGATTTGGTGTCTCAAAATCCTGACGGGGATAGCTCATATTTGACGGGAGCCTTTGCATAAGCGATGCGGCTGTTAGCGTTCCTCATTTCGTTCGCCGTCTTGCACAGGCGGCTGACCAATCCATGAAAGCGCCTCATTTATATCAAACGTTTTTTGGCCGTTATCATTGATAAAGAGCGGGATTCCGATGCCGCCCTTTTCTTTGACCGGATCAAAAACCGGATCAGTGTCTCTGATGTGGAGAAATTCTTTTAATTTCCCGGTATCTTCTGTAATTTCTATGTATTCTGCGCAAAAGCCACGCTTTCTTTGAAGAGCCCTGTAATTTCGACAGTCAATGCATATCTGAGAACCATAAACTTTCATTTTTTAATCCACCTTTCTGTAAATAATGATGTCTGTTCTTTTAGTGTAGCATAGCTGAGGGTAAAAATCTATTGCGAAAAAAGATCAAATAGACTTGACTCTTACGCTGCGTGATACTGTATTCTTTTCTTAAGGAAAGAATCATGGATTTGACCGGTCAGCCTTTTTCCTGGAATGAGAGGAGCTGAAATTTCCACTGAAAGAAATAAAAGAGATTTTGGAGAAACCAGATTTTGACAGAATTGCCGCCTTTAAAAAACAAAAGGAATTGTTTTTGCTGAAAAGAGCCCGTCTTGACCGGCTTATACAGCTTCTTGAACGTTTAGAGAAATGTTATCAGTTTGTTATCGGGGTTGATAACACTTTCCTCTCTTAGCATGGAACAGTACCATTTCGCCCAAAGATATTGTGGCAGATTTCAAGTTATATTGCAAAAATTTCAAATTTTAATTTCACAATATCTTATATCTGTGTTTCAAAAATTGTTGATATGGGGATGCTTCTATGGTATACTATTTTCCGAACACAGCATCAATAATCTATGACTTGAAAGTTGGTGAACAAATGGACAAAAAGGAAACCATAAAAAACATAATAAATGACAATGACGGCATTGCGAAAACCGCTGATTTTGTCGCCGAAGGGCTTTCCAACTATGATGTAGCCAATCTATGCAAAGAGGGTTATCTTGAGCGCATCAGACATGGTTATTACCAGCTCGCCGAGCAGGAAGATATAAAGGAAGAACAG